>NZ_JADBTR010000165.1:0-36239 GCF_020246065.1 Microcystis sp. M144S2 | reverse complement strand
CTCCAGCTACATCAAATGTTCCAAAAAAATATAGAAGAGCTAATGCAAATTAGCCGCTATCGGTTGAAGGATTACATCAAAGGACAAAGAGCGATATCGCTTGCCCTATCTACCTTCTAGCTCGCTTGTCCCCCTCTCAGCCCATCACCCTATCTCCCTATCTCCCTATCTCCCCGCTGGCCACTGATAACTGATTGCTGACTACTCAAAATCGTTATGACTATGATATAGTTGTTAAGGAATGTAAAAATAGTTGCATTTTCCCAGAAACTAGATTAAGGAGATTAAGAGTATGACCGCCGAAGGTTGCTTAAGAGTCGGACAAGCGGCGCCGGATTTCACCGCGACCGCCGTTTTCGATCAAGAGTTCAAAACCATCAAATTGTCGGATTATCGGGGTAAATACGTCGTTTTATTCTTCTATCCCCTCGATTTTACCTTTGTTTGCCCCACGGAAATTACCGCTTTCAGCGATCGAGTTAGCGAATTTGCCAGCATCAACACCGAGATTTTAGGGGTGTCCGTCGATAGCGAATTTGCTCACCTAGCATGGATTCAAACCGAGAGAAAATCCGGCGGTGTCGGTGATGTGGCCTATCCGTTGGTGTCGGATTTGAAAAAAGAAATCAGCACCGCTTACAATGTTCTTGATCCTGATGCGGGGGTATCCCTGCGCGGTCTCTTTATCATCGATAAAGAAGGTGTTATCCAACACGCTACTATTAATAATCTTTCCTTTGGTCGCAGTGTCGATGAAACCCTCCGCACTCTGAAAGCGATTCAATACGTCCAATCCCATCCGGATGAAGTTTGTCCCGCCGGTTGGCAAGAAGGGGATGCTACCATGGTTCCCGACCCTGTGAAGTCAAAAGTTTACTTCGCGGCAGTTTAGTTAAAGTTCGTCAGAAGTCCCTCAGCTATAGATGGGGAGAGACTTTTAAGGGGGTGAATTATTTCACCCCCCATTTTAATCGGAAAATTTTCTGGAAAATTTGCCCTATTAGCCATGATCTCATCTAGAATACTGGCCAGCAAGTCTAGAAAGAGTCACGGCGATCTATGACTAACAGTAATTATGATTCCGAGTTGACAGTGTTGGGATTACCCGCAGCCAAAGGTAGATGGTTATTAATACCTCTAGGAATGGGCGTTTTACTCTGTTTAGGGACGGTGTACTCTTGGAGTATCTTTAGAAAACCCCTAGAAACAGAGTTAAATCTCAGCGCCACGGAAAGCCTATTACCCTACACTGTGGCCCTAGTATTTTATGCCGCTTCTATGCCGATCGCCGGTTTTTATATCCCCCGGGTAGGCACTCGCAGGATGACCGCTATCGGCGGAATTATCGTCGGTTTAGGCTATATTCTCGCTAGTTTTGCCTCTCAGATCCAGACAATTATTCTGACCTACGGAGTCATTGCCGGCACAGGAGTCGGCATCGCTTACGGTGTTCCCATGGCAGTGGTGGCACGCTGGTTTCCCGACAAAAAAGGTTTAGCGGTGGGTTTAACTATCATCGGATTTGGCCTTTCTCCCCTGATTACCGCACCTTTAGCCAATCGATTGATCAATGAATATAGCGTTAGACCAAGTTTAAGATTTTTGGGGATTATCTTTACAATAATTATTGTGATGATTGCCCTCGCCATGAAATTCCCCCCCCAGGACTGGCAACCCCCCGCCAATTTAGCTAATCGAAAATCCGACTTTCAGGCCAATTATCCAGTGAATATGCTGAAAAGTCGCTCATTTTATGGCTTATGGCTTTGCTATGCCATTGGTGCTTTAATTGGCTTGAGTGCTATCGGTATTTCTAGTCCTGTGGCTGAGGAAATTATCCAGATCGAGCCGGGGTTAGCCGCTAGTAGTGTTGCGCTATTTGCCTTGTTTAATGGTATTAGTCGTCCTTTGTTCGGTTGGTTAAGCGATCGCTGGAAACCCCATTATCTAGCGATCGGGGCCTATACACTCATTTTGATTGGTTGTCTGTTGATGGTCAAGGCTGAAAAAGGGGCGGTTACTAGCTATCTAGTGGCTTTTTGTCTATTTTGGTTCTGTTTAGGGGGATGGTTAGCCCTAGCTCCCGCTACCACTCTCCACTTCTTTAATCCCGACCACTACGCCCAAAATTACGGTATTGTTTTTACTGCCTACGGTGTTGGTGCTTTGATCGGAACTTTAGTAACCGGTAGAATTCGCGATTGGTTCGGTACTTACACTTATGCTTTTTATGCTATGGCTGTATTGGCAATACTGGGCATTTTTCTCGCGAGTGCCTTACTGAAAAGAGAGCGATCGCAGCTATCAAATCCTAGCTAAGGGAGTTAATCTTACCCTAGAGTAGATACTGCTGCTATTTTATAGTTTAAAAGACTCGAAAACGGAAGAAGAATCAGATGGGTAAATAAGGGACTTGCGCTTTGATAATGTACCTTTTGGGCGAACGCAGTTCGCCCCTACATTGTGGACAAAATCCGTTACTGTAGGGGCGCAAGAAACCGGCACCCAAATGTCTATTTTTAGGCTCAGTGATCGATGAAAATCTCTAATGAGAGACTTGCACTTTGATAATGGGACATTTAGGGCTGGTCTGATTCTTCTACAGAGCGATTTTCTGGCTGGGATATTATTCCCACGCAAGTCCCTAATATTATTGTAGGGGCGAATTGCATTCGCCCTCTTTTAATAACTTCTACTGCTCACCAATAGGTGAGAGAAAGTCCCAAATATGAGATGCACCCCAGCAATTCTAAATTTAAGGTTTCATGAGATAACTGCTATACTGCCCATGAACATTGACCAGATAGGGAACTAGATAAGTCAGTAATGCCGCCAGCCAGCGATCGCTTGTCATACGACCGCTTATTATAGCATAACCGTGGTTAATTGTCAATAAAATTGTCCCCACTACTACAGCCACTTTTATCCCAGTGGGGGCAAATTGGGGGGACAATAAAGCCCGAAAATAGCCGATAATTCCTTTCATTGCCTATAAATCGCACTCTATCAGGCGAGTAAAGCAAAAAGTCACCATTTTTAACCCGTAGGGAGACTTCCACCAGAGAGCGGGAAAACAGCCTTCAGGAGCTGCTAGACTAAAATCCCAGTGATCATAATCATCAATACGCCACTCATCTTTGTCGCGCCATCCTACCAATTCCCCAAATTTTTTAATCGTTTCTGCATCTTGGGTACGCAGGGTGTTAATATCACCGCCGGCGGCAAAATATAACTTCACCTGATTGCTAAAACCGAAATGATCGCCGCTATAATTTTTCCAAAGGCGATCGAGTACCCGAATCACATTAACGGGAAACCGCATCATATCCTCTGGGGTTAAAGTATCGCGGGTTCTGCCGGCAGTTTCGAGGATAACTCGGAGAGTTTCTGCGTCTGCCTCCCTAAAGTTCCCCTCAGCTAGGAATTGCTGTAATTTACCATAGCGCTCGATGTCCGGTACTAACATCTGCCGCGCTTCGATGAGGGCAACCCGTTCGCTTAAAGATTGCAATTGAGCTAAAATATCCTGTAGTTGGGCGTTAATATCTGACATAAATGTAAGGGGGTTTGTTGACTGCAAAAATTACCGATTTATCGGCAGAATAATTATTGATTTACCGCTTCTAATCTTGACTTAACAAAGCGGTTCATCCATGCTTCTAGATAGATGCGATTGGCTTTTTGTTCTTTTAAATCTGTGGTAGTTAAAGGGTAAGGTGCTAATCCTTGAATGGCTGCCGTTGTTACACAAAACATCGACTTTTGAAAAGTTTCGCAGATCTGGACTAATAAATCTTCCTCTTGACGAAAACTCTTTTTATAAATGTCGTGCAGATAATCTGGTAAAAAGTGACGCATATCCTGCATTAATAGTGTGGGAGGAATCCCTGCACCTCCGATGGGTAAAGGATCCGCATACAAAGCACCATAGGCAAACATTCCTTGATCGTAGGGAATTTGATAGGCTTGGGCATTATAGGAAATTGTACCGGGGAAAGGTGTTCCGCGAAAGAAAACCGCCTCAACGTAGGGGATTGCCGTATCCGCAAGAAAGGTTAATCCTGCCGATTTGGGGATAAGATCATAGGTTTGTTCTTTGATTTTTACTTGATAGACAATTGGTTTACTAGCATTATCGACTAAATTTTTCTTAATGTGTGCCACCACTTCGGGAATACTGGTAATTTTTCCGGCATCGTAGAGATCGGATAAACTTAAAAAAGTATCGGCCATAATTCGCCAAAATTGACCTAAACCGCTATAGTAGGCCATCATCCGCATTTGTTCTGGCAAAAATTCAGGGAAGGCTTTATTTAAAATTAAAACTAGGGGATTATTCCTAAATTTGGACTGAATAACCTTGGCTGTCACTTCCCGAAAAGCGGCACTATCTACATAAGTATCTAAACCACCCCCACCATGCCAAAACATGGCTTTCATACAGTATTCAGCATACTCAAAATTAATGCGATTATGCCACCAGTGTTGTAGTAATTTCTGCCAAGATACTTGACCATTAAAATATTTAAAGAAAGGGAAAAAAACTAAAAACTGATTTTCCGCAATATAAATTAAATTTTTGGAATAAGCATCTAACACCACTCCGTAACTTTTCAGGATACCCACTACCTCGATCAAATTCTGGGGAGTATCTTTTAACAATGCTTCCCCAGCAGTGAGACGCTCAATATAGGATGCTAGGGGATGAGAGGAGGACTTGACAGGGATAGTAACCATGCTAGAAGCTTGATAAAATAACTTTCCTGATCTATTTTAACCCATAAAAGCACAACCAATTAGCGGCGGTGGCACGGCGAGTCATGCGGGGATTGAATTCGCCAATTTTATAACCGGTAAACCCCAATTTATCTTTTAATAATTGTTTATTTTCTGGCAAGATCGATCGAGTTAATTTTACTGTTGGGGGACGATTGGCAATAAAATCCGGGGGTTCGGGATATTCCCGTCGCCAATCTTCCTCTACTTGACTATTATCCCATTTTCCTTGACTTTCATCGTAGCGATAACCTAAACTTTGCCAGACTAATTTATTAACGGTTTCGTCGTCAATTTCATCGTTAATAATCGCCCAAATTGTCTCTATATTTAATTCTGGTAGTTCCATAGATTAAGTGAATAGCAGATGGGGTGTGGGGAAGTGGGGTGTGGGGTGTGGGGAAGTGGGGTGTGGGGTGTGGGGTGTGGGGTGTGGGCTTCGGCCGTGAGCTCAGCCGAACGGGTGTGGGGTGTGGGGAGAATAAATAAAATAATCTCCTATTTCCTGACGACCGGCTACTGACGACCGGCTACTGCCTACGGTTAAAATAACTGGTGAATAACATCATTGATCATCGCGTAAGCGCAGCCCATTTTGCCTCCTTCTAACGCCAAAATTATTTTTATCTTAACTATCGGTGTGGTGTCGGTTTCTGCATCGGCAATTTTTATCCGGTTAGCGATCGAAGCGGTAGGTAATGCTACGATCGCATTTAGTTTATTTTTAGCGACTTCTCGTCTGATATTGGCTTCTGTTGTCCTAATTCCGAACTGGTTGACCTTATCACGCCAAAAAGTCCCTATTCAAGCCTATTATTACGCAGTGGGGGCAGGATTTTGTTTAGCTCTCCATTTTGCTACTTGGATTACTTCTCTATCCTACACCTCGATCGCCGCTTCTACCACTTTAGTCACTACTAATCCCCTCTGGGTTTCCCTGTTGGGTTGGTGGTGGTTTCGAGAAAAACCGACTAAATTAACCTTTATCGGCATTTTTGTGGCTCTAACGGGGGGATTATTGATTGTTTTAGCCGATCGAGATCTCAGTAGTTCTTATCCTAACCCTTTATTGGGCAATAGCTTGGCTTTAATTGGGGCAATTCTCGTCAGTGGTTATATTCTCCTCGGACGGGAAGCACAAAGAAAGGGCTTAAATATTAAGAATTATATAACTGTAGCCTACACTACCGCAGGATTAGCCTTATTGCCTTCTGTTTTTTTATTTGGTCAAGATTACGAAAGCTATCCCCTATCCGTGTATGTTTATGTGTTAATGATGGCGATTTTTCCGCAATTAATCGGTCATACTAGCTTTAACTGGGCTTTGCGATGGGTAGCACCGACAATAGTAACCATGGTAATTTTATTAGAGCCAATCGCCGCTAGTCTGTTAGGAGTGTTTATTTTTGGTGAAATACCAGCCCAAGAAGTCATTTATGGCGGATTAATTCTGTTAATTGGCGTAGGAATTGCTATTTTAGGCGGATAAGCTGTTAGTGGCTCTAATATTACTGGTTAAGTGCGATCTCGATCGCCAATTGTGATCACAGACAAAAGCTAGATTAGTGTACAATGCTAACTGAATGAGAGTTTAAGTAGGTAGGTCTTAAAAAGTTGCGGATGCCCCCCTTATCAAGGGGGGATTAAGGGGGGATCAGCACCCCCCTTATCAAGGGGGGATTAAGGGGGGATATATCTTCAATTTAATTATAAACAGCTACTTAGACAATCTGACCCACTTGAAAAATAGGGTTTTCGGGGAATTAATTCCCTGACTAAAATTAGAAATATTCGATTATCTGGGTAATCTGTAGTTGAGAGCTAAAAAAGCCAGTAGTTTTCGGGAAAAACGGGGGGGTAAAAAGTGAAATCAAAAGGAAAGGCGATACAGTCAAAACTGTCATCATCCGAGTCGGGTTTCTCGATGTTAGAAGTGATAATTGCCATTTTAACTATTGCCGCCTTCTTAACAGGAACCCTACAGTTAATGGCATTCACTGCCTTATATAAAGTTCGGGCAGAAAGACAAGCTCAAGCTAACTTTTGGATTCAAGAAGACTTCGAGGATGTCAAATTTTTAGCTTCGACTTTAGATGTCAACTCCAGTCCTGCCAACCCTAATGTCAGTCTAAATGTGTGTACAGATAGAAGTGAGGGTTATGCCACAGCTTTAAGAAGAGAACTAACGGCTACTCCCGTCCCCAACCCTATACCGACGGACCCCCAGTTAGTAGCAACACGAGAAATTGTCGGTAAAAACTATTCTCTCCTTCGGACTTTTAATACTACTCTGGATAATCCCCATCGCCTTCGTATTGATTATCGAGTCGAGTTAGCAACAGGTGAAACTGCTAACGATTACCGCAACCAAGAAAATGTTATTGCTAGAAGTTCTGTCGAGGTGATTCCCGATGCGTCGTTTGAATGTCCATAAAAATCAGGGTTTTACCCTGTTAGAAATTTTGGTAGCCTTGGCAATTACGGGAATTCTTGCCGCCTTAACCCTACCTAATTTATCAGCTTGGTTAAATAGCAATAAATTCAAAGAAGCCACCGATGCTATACAATTGGCCCTAGAGGATGCCCAAAGACAAGCTATCCGTCGAGGGAGGAATTGCACGATTAAATTTACCAACGGTACTGGCAATAATCCCACGGTTTACTCGCAAATAACCGCCTATTATCGTCCAAATGATACTGACCCGGTACCGGGTTGTTTAGTGGCGATTAATGATAAGGCGAGTCCCTTGATTCCACCAGAACTATTGCCAGAGAATGCTAATGCGGGTTCCCTAAGTCTGCCGCAGGAAATATTTATGGTGGTGAATAATTTTCCCACCCTGGGCAGCAGTCCGGGGGTGCAGTTTTCCTTTCGGGGTCATGTGCCGGGGTTAACCTTTGATCCGCCAGAAGATCAAGCGATAATCGTATTATATCCCGCCGCCGATGCCACCGCCGATCCCTATCCCAACCAAGAAAAAAAATGTCTAGTTATCGCTTCTATGCTAGGAATAATTAAACAAGGCACTTATAATGGAACTTCTCTAAGTAACCTCGATGCTCGTCAATGTGAAATCCGTCTCGATGGAACGAACTGAACCCTAATCAGTTATCAGTTATCAGGTGTGAGTTATCAGTTATCAGTTACCAAATGTGAGTTTTTAGTTTACTGATTACTGTTTACTGATTACTGATTACTGATTACTGTTCACTGATTACTTTTGATTGCTCAGAAATAGTCGTAATTTCAATAAACTGAGAGTTTGACCGAGATTGAGGGGAAGGAGAGAAATGCCTTCTAACCGCGATTGTAACCAACCATCGCCCCAATACCATTCGTGATAGCCATCGATACCTTGACTCAAAAGCAAGCGTAAACACTGGTCATTGGCCGATAAAACCTGATGTTGTACGGGGATTAAACCTAACCAAGAGGTAAAAGTCAAACCTTCCTCTAATTTATCGGGTAGATTGAGTGAGAGCATTTGCGGCCACAGCCATTGACGGAGATGAGCAGTTTTGAGCAAACTATCCCGGATAGCCTGTTCACTGGCCGAGATTTCGATACGCAGCTGACTTTGTTGAAAATTGCCGAACATATTATTGTCTAATAATTTTTGTTAAGTTAGTTAAAGAATAACTAAAAATCGGGACAACGTTTTCCAAGGATAACAGTAAGTAGTATGGCAGATAAATTAATCCGCGCCACGGCCGCCGATGGGGGAATTAGAGTAGTAGGAGTGATTACCACCCGTTTAACCGAAGAAGCTCGCCAAAGACATCAATTATCTAACGTAGCCAGCGCCGCTCTCGGTCGCACGATGGCATCGGCTTTACTCTTGGCTTCCAGTTTAAAAAAACCCGGTTCTA
Organism: Microcystis sp. M144S2; assembly: GCF_020246065.1. Taxonomy (NCBI): domain Bacteria; kingdom Bacillati; phylum Cyanobacteriota; class Cyanophyceae; order Chroococcales; family Microcystaceae; genus Microcystis; species Microcystis sp. M144S2. Next base: position 27,593 of record NZ_JADBTR010000165.1, on the reverse strand, counting down.
GGGTCAATATTCGCATTAAAGGCGATGGTCCTCTAGGTGGGGTCTTGGTTGATGCCGGACTCGATGGCACAGTGCGCGGTTATGTGGACTGTCCCCAGGTGGAATTACTCCCCAATGCTAAGGGTAAATTAGATGTGGGTCGCGCCGTCGGTAACAAGGGTTATGTGCGGGTCTTACGCGAAGAAAAAGGCGAGGGGAGAAATGAACTTCAAGAAAGCATCGTCGAGATAGTTTCTGGGGAAGTGGGGGAAGATATCGCCTACTATCTAGACCAATCGGAACAAATTCCCTCCGCTTTGCAAGTGGGAGTTTTTGTCGGTACGACCACAGGAGTAACGGCAGCCGGGGGAATTTTATTACAAGTTCTCTCCAAAGAAGCAGCCCGGGATGAGGTCTTGGTGGCTCGTTTAGAGTCGAGATTGCGAAAATTAACGGGATTTACACCCCTTTTACGCGCAGGAAAAGGACTAGAAGATATTTTTCAGGAACTTCTGGGAGATATGGGTCTAGAAATTTTTCCGGCTGTGCAGCTGCTGCGTTTTGATTGTGATTGTTCTTTTGAACGGGCCTTGGGAGCTTTAAAATTCCTCGGGGTCGATGAATTAAAAGACATTATCGAAAAAGATAAACAAGCGGAAGCCATCTGTGAGTTTTGTCGGGAAGTGTATAATGCCAACGAGACACAATTAATCGAATTAGTCCAGTCTCTACAGGCTGAATCTTGCTGAGAAGTCGGGCAATGAGCGCCATTAGGGTAAAATCTATCTAAAATACCTGTCGGGGAGTCGTGAATGTTTAAAGGAAAAGAATTAACCAAAAATCTAGTCAAACGAGAATCGATTGACTCCCTGACTCGTTGGCCAGAGAAAACTAAATCTTTTCTTTTTCTCTTTTGGTACCGATACCAGCATCGTTTCACCTGGAAAGTTTGGGCGGCTTTATTTGTGGTGGTCTTTGGCGGTGTTGGCTTTCTCGCCACTTGGCAGTTATTCAATATGCAGAAGTCGCCCAATTGCCCGAAAATCTTCTGGCCTGTCGCTTCTGCCTCCCTGCGTCTCTACTGCGCTCAACTTTCCGCCGATAGTCGCACCGTGGCAGGTTTACTCGAAGCAATTGCCCTAGTGGAAGCTTTACCCGAAGACCATCCCTTACGCTCGCAAGTTAATCAACAGGTGGAAGAATGGGCGCGAGATATCCTGAATTTGGCGGAAAAAGACTATCAAGCGGGAAATTTAGAGCAAGCAATCGCTAAAGCTCGTCAAATCCCCAATAATATGGCAGTAGCGGCAATTATTGAAGAAAGAATCGCTAAGTGGCAAGGAACTTGGACGGAAGGCAACGAGATCTTAAGCAAACTAGAGGAAAATCTCCGCGCTTCCAACTGGAATCAATCTTTTCGTCTAGCAGTGGATTTATTGAACTTAAATAACGAATATTGGGCAACGGTTAAATATAATGAAGCACTCGCTAAAATTACCGTCGCCCGGGAAGATAGCAGTAAATTAGATAATGCCTTTAATCTCTTTGCCCGGGGCGGTCTCGACAATTGGTTCAAAGTCATCGAAGAAGCTAGAAAAATTCAAGCCAGCAGTTATGCCTATCAGGAGGCACAAAAATTAATCGGGAAAACCGAGGATAAACTGAAAGAATACGCCGAAAGATTAATTGAGCGGAAGCAATGGCAAGCTCTCCGGGATTTGGCTAACGAAAGCCCCGAAGACCTCAAAATTAAAGCAGATATCACCGATTGGTCCGTCTTGTCCACGGCGGCCTTAGATGCGGAAACCGGCACGGTGGACGGATTAGAAGCCGGCATACTGGGACTAGAACAAATCGACCCTTCTCGACCCCTCCATCAAACAGCCCTAGCTATGAAGGAGCGCTGGCAGTTACAGGTACAGGATGTAAAAATACTGTCTGAGGCCAGAGATTTAGCACAAGCAGGTACGATCGAGCAGTATAGCGCCGCTATCGCGAAAGCGGGCGAGGTTCCCCGGAATAATCCCCTCTGGTCGCAAGCACAGCAGGAAATTGGCTCTTGGAATCGTCAAATACAAGTGATTGAAGACCAGCCGATTTTAGAACGCGCCCAAGAAATTGCTCTCCCCAGCGATATTAACTCCCTCAGTCAGGCTATTATTCAGGCCCGGGCCATTGGTAAAAATCGGGCCCTATACCGAGATGCTCAACGGGAAATTCGCGGCTGGCAAGTGCGGATTGAACGCATGGAGGATCAACCCATTTTAGATCAGGCCCAAGCTTTGGCCAATCTCAAAGACTATAGCACAGCGATCGAAACTGCCAATCAAATTCCCCCCGGTCGCGCTCTTTCCTCGGAAGTTTCCCAACATATCCGTCGTTGGCGCCGAGAGTTGCGGGCCCGTCAAAATCTCCAACAGGCTAATCAATTAGCGGCGACGGGAACCCCAGAAGGTTTAACCCGGGCGATTGCTTTAGTTACCAATATTTCCACTCAAACCGATGCGGGTGTGCAACGGACTGAATTGCTGGAACGTTGGAGTTATCAGCTTTTGTCTTTAGCCACGGATCAAGCTAATAACGGCCGTTATCTGGAAGCTATTCGCCTTGCTGAATCCGTATCCCGGGAAAGTACCGCCTACAGTTCGGCTCGCTCCCAAATGCAAGGCTGGCGCAATATTCTCCAACCTCCGGCCCCACCGCCAATAGTTGAATCGACTCCCCTTTCCCCAGAGTCCCCGATAGAAGCACCGAGTCCGGGTCAATAATCAGTTTTAGAGGCTGTTTTTGCTGTGGATTGCCCCTAAAAAAGTCCCTCATCCCCGTTGGTCTGTCCAGTTAAATCTGCATTATACTAAATCCTGTTTACAAGGTATGGGAGAGCGGGGGAGCGGGGAGAAACAATCCATAACTTGGGAGTTCATCGCACTATTAAAAACCGACTTAGTATAAATTGCCAAAAAATACCAAAGCCAATTTTTAAAAGATAATAGTTGTTATGAATTAAGTTAATCAATCAAGCAAAAAACAGATCTCCGTAATTTCTATAAACCTCCTGCATAATTAATTTTTCATGGTTCAAAAACAGCAATAATAAGGATTAAATAACACAAAATCTTTAAATAGACCATTTAATTGATTATTATTCATTCTTAATTCTCCTGACTACTGACTACTGGCTACTGACTCCTAACCCTAAAAACGATTTTTGATTTCTGTAAGAGGTCTTATGAAAGCAAGTGAGGTACTGGATTTATATGCCAAAGGTAAACGCAGTTTTACAGGAGTAAAATTAAAAGGACAGTGTTTTCAAGGAAAGAATTTATCAGGGGCTAATTTTAGTAAAGCAGATCTCCGTGGTACTAATTTTCAAGGTGCTATTTTAGAGGGAACTAAATTTACCGAGGCTAGGGCAGGATTACTAAAGCGCGGTCGGCTACAATTAATTTTAACTTCTTGGTTAATAGCGGCTATCTGCGGCTATCTGTGGGGATTAACTGGGTATTACCTAGCTTTAATGCTGGTGACAGATGTAACCGAATTTAAAATCATTGGTGCGGTGATAATCACGATTTTATTTATAATTTACGGAAGATTTTATCCTCAGCGAGTTGGGGGATTACCCTTAGTTTTATCCTTGATTTCTGGTCAAGCAACAAGTTTTATCCTAGCAATTGGCATCAGCTTAATTTTAACTTTATTGACAGTAATTATACTAGCTTTTCAAGGAGCATTAGCTGGAATAGCCGTGATGAATGGAACTTTTTCTATAGCTTTGATGGTTGGGGTTTTTGGTACTTTATTCACCGCTTATCTGGCCTGGTTATCCCTAGAAGAATCGGGAGAAACGATCACGAAATCGATAGCAATTGCTTTTTTAGCCAGTAAAGGTACAAATTTTTGCGGGGCAAATCTTAAAGAAGCTGATTTCACAGGAGCGCAGTTAAAAGCCACTGATTTAAGGGCAAAAGATTTAACTAGAACTCGATTTTATCTGGTATCGGGCATCGAGCGAGCGCGTTGGGAAAAGACAATTTTGGCCGAAGTGGCGATGAGAAATCTTCTGGTGACTGGTCAAGGGGAAAATAAAGCTTATATTGGCTATAATTTTCGCGGACTAAATCTTTCCGGGTTTAACTTCAAAAATGCCAACCTGACTAGGGCAAATTTCAGCGAGGCAAATTTAGCCTACGCCAATCTACAAGGGGCCAATTTAGCCCATAGTAACGTGATGAGAGCCAATTTACAGGCAGCCACCCTGACGGGCGCTTGTATCGAAGCTTGGAAAATCGCCGAAAATACCAATCTAGAAGGGGTTGATTGTGATTATATCTATTTAGTCGAGTCTGACCAAGAGCGCCGTCCCAGGGAGGGAGAATTTGGGGAAGGGGAATTCCGGCAATTGGCCCTGGAGCAGCGAAAATTGTATATTGACGAATAAGATAACTGCTAGACAAAGCTAAAATTGCGGCGCCGAGGCGGACAATTAGAGGGATAATAAGACCAGCCCTAACACCTATCCCCCGACTGGTAACTGATCACTGATAAGCGATGGTGAATATTTCTAATCAAGTTACACCCAATCGGGAACTAGCGCCCCCGGCAAAAGTCCCCGATGTCCAAATCCTAGCGGCGATCGATATTGGTACGAATTCGGTTCACATGGTAGTGGTGAAAATTGAACCGTCTTTACCCGCTTTTACGATTATTGCCCGAGAAAAGGATACAGTCCGTCTCGGCGATCGAGATCGGAAAACCGGTAAATTAACCCTAGTGGCCATGGAAAGAGCGATCGCTGCTTTAAAACGCTGTCACGATTTGGCGATTAGTCTCCATACGGATCAGATTATTGCCGTGGCCACCAGCGCCACCCGGGAAGCGGCCAACGGTGACGAATTTTTGGCTTTAATCGAGAAAGAAGTCGGTATTTCTGTAAATCTCATCTCCGGACAGGAGGAAGCTCGCCGGATTTATCTCGGTGTCGTCTCGGGAATGGATTTCCAAAATCAAGCCCATATTATTATCGATATCGGTGGTGGTTCCACAGAATTAATCTTAGCTGATAGTCAAGAAATTCGCTTTCTTAGTAGTACCAAAATCGGCGCGGTGCGTTTGAGCCAAGATTTCATCACTACCGATCCCATTAGTACCACAGAATTAGCCTATTTAAGGGCATACACCAGGGGAATGTTGGAGCGAGCAGTAGAGGAAATTAAACATCATTTACAGGTGGGAGAAGTGCCGCGTTTAGTGGGAACTTCTGGCACGATCGAAACTTTGATGACTATCCATGCTTTGGAGAAATTGGGTGAAATTCCCAATCCTTTAAATGGTTATCAATTAACCCGCAAAGATGTCAAAGAATTGGTCAAACGTTTCGCCACTTTGGACTATCACCAAAGACTGGCAATTCTGGGGATGTCCGATAAACGGGCCGAGATCATTCTAGCCGGTTCGATCGTGCTTTTGGAAGCGATGACCATGTTAGATGTTGATAAGTTAGTTCTCTGTGAAAGGGCCTTGCGAGAAGGGGTAATCGTCGATTGGATGCTGACGCACGGTTTAATTGATAATCGGTTACTTTATCAGAGTGAAATCCGTCAGCGCAGTGTCTTGAAAATAGCGAAAAAGTATCAAGTTAATTTAGAATCTGCTGAGAGAATAGCGGCATTTTCCCTGTCTTTGTTCGAGCAAACTCAAGCACAATTACATTCTTGGAATCAGGAGGCTAAAGATTTATTATGGGCGGCGGCTATACTGCATAATAGTGGTTTATATGTTAGTCATGCTGCCCATCATAAACATTCCTATTATTTAATTCGCAATGGTGAACTGTTGGGCTATACGGAAATAGAGTTAGAAGTGATCGCTAATATCGCTCGTTATCATCGCAAAAGTAAGCCGAAGAAAAGGCACGATGATTTTATGAAATTAACTGAATACTATCAGTATATGGTCAGACATTTAAGTGCTATACTGCGCTTGGCTGTGGCTTTAGATCGGCGACAAATAGGAGCGATTAAAAAGATTGAATGTAAGTATGATCCTGAATATAGAACCCTACATCTGCATCTTTTTCCCAATAATGCTGAAGATGATTGTGCTTTAGAATTGTGGAGTTTAGACTATAAAAAACCTGTTTTTGAGGAAGAATTTGGGGTGAAAGTGGTGGCAACTTTGGCATTTTTACCCTGAAATCATGAGCGGTGATCGGTTATTGTTGACTACCGATGGTAGCTTGAAATCGGCAAGATTGGAATTTTCGAGACTTTTTACCTATTATTCTAGGTCAAGATTATCGATCGAGGTAAATTGATAATTTTTGTTGATAGTCAAGCAAAAAAAACGTTAAAAACTGCTAAGTTACTGTTATAATCCAGAGGGAATAGGAACGCAGAAAGAAAAGGAGCAGAAAAACTTGTTGCAATTAGCTAAAATCGGTCGCTCGATCGCTCTGGGTTGCTTGGGAACAATACTGACTAGCTTTCCTGTCCTCTCGGCCGAGAGAATCACTTTTATCTTAGCGCCCTTTAGTCGTACCCTAGAAATTAGTTCCCTAGAAAAGTTTGCCAAAACTGGCAGAATTGACGCTAATCTAAGACAATATTTAGGTAATACAACCGCCGAACAACAAAAAGAATTTCGGCAAGCTTTAACCACAAGTAAAGAAATTAATCCCGTCCTGATCTCGCGCTTTTTTAACACCAGAATGGGGGAAGATATCCTCAACCTTTTAGGGGAACTGATCACCATTCAAGGGGGTATTAATGGTAAATTTGCCCTGCGTTCTGCCCTAATTAAATCAGCTTTTGAACCGGGAGGGGTAACTATTCTTAACCTGCTGCGTAATCTGCCCACTAATATGCAGATTGATGTGACAAAAGTGCAAAGATTAGCTAGGGCGATCGATATCGTCCTGAAAGCCACCACAGTATTCACGGAAAAGGTGGCGCAATTATCCTTAGAAGAAGCTAAAAAGGCTGGTGAAATTAATTTTACCGCCATGACTGACCCCCGACAACCCGGACCGCAACAAGTGGAACAGATGCGGCTGGATTTAACCGATAGCCGTCGTCAGAGGGAACTTTATCTAATTATTGTCAAACCCAAGGGGCAATTAACCCAGAAAACCCCCGTTATTGTCTTTTCCCACGGTTTAGCTTCCCGTCCCGAAGATTTTGTCCGACAAGCGGAACATTGGGCTAGTTACGGTTATCTCGTCGCCATGCCCCAACACCCCGGCAGTGATACCCTACAGGTACAGAATCTACTCGCCGGTTTATCGCGGACGGTTTTTTATAGCAACGAATTTGTCAATCGTCCATTGGACATATCTTTTGTGATCGATGAATTGCAAAGACGCAACGCTAGGGAATTTCAGGGGCAATTAGATTTAGATAATGTGGGAGTTGGTGGACATTCCTTCGGCGGTTATACAGCCTTAGCCGTGGGTGGAGCGACAATCGATTTCGAGAATCTACAACGGGACTGTCAAAGAAGATTAGCTTTTCTCAATGTCTCCCTCTTGCTGCAGTGTCGTGCTTTGGATTTACCCCGAGAAGAATACAACTTTCGCGATCAAAGAATAAAAGCGATTTTTGCGGTTAATCCGTTTAATTGGAGTATTTTTGGGGCTAAAGGACTGGCTAAGATCGAAATTGCCACTTTTGTAGCGGCAGGAACCTACGATCCCGCCACCCCAGCTATTTTTGAACAGGTGCGCTCTTTTCCCCTCCTCAATACCGAAAATAAATATTTAGCTCTGATTGAAGGTCAAGCTCACGTCGATTTTTCGGTACTAGATGCGGGAATTAACGAAGCGATCGAATCCGTAGCCGATCTTACCCTGCCAGCACCATATCTGATCGATAGTTACGCCCATTCCCTATCTTTGGCCTTTTTTGAGGTCTATATTCGCAAAAACCCCAGCTATAAACCTTTTTTACAGGCGGCCTATTCCCAATATCTCAGTCAAGGCCAGGAGTTTAGATGTTTTCTGATTACCCGCGCTTCCTCGGCTGCTTTAGAACAACTGATCAAAGATTTTGTTGCTCAAAATGTCCGTTAATCAGTGATCAGTTAAGTAGTCGTGCAAAATTAATTTCCTAGGGAAGATAGGCAAAAGGCAAGAGGCAACAGGTGGTTAGATATGTGTAATTAATTTTGCTTAGGTACTTATCAGTTAACTGAAAAAAATTACCACCTCCTACTCCCAATTCATAATTCATAATTCATAATTTATGTTTGTTGAGGGCGTTTAAGTAGTAATTGGATAGCCAAAAGAATTAAACCAATGGTGACAAAAGCAAAAATAAAGGTTCCTAGAGAAGCTAAACCAAAAACTAAAGTGCGGACAGCACTGCCAATTCTCAAGGCGATCGGACTGTGCGCAACCATTGGTTTTGAGTAAAAAGAATGACCGATCGCTGCCGTGAGATAATAGAGAATTGTCCCCAATGCTGCCGAAATTGCCGCGCCAACTAAACAGCGAGTAGGAGTAACTTTTTTGGTTTCTAATTCTGTGGTCATTACTTTTTAGTCCTCAAATACTGCCCGGGTTAAATTTTAATTAGGGTTTGCTGAAAAAGTTTTTCGTGGGGGTAGGGTGTGGGGTGTGGGGTGTGGGGTTTTACGGATTTTGAGGGGGTCAGTTACCTAATTTTCAGGGAAAAAGTCCTGGAATTTTACCCCCGATCACTCCAATAGCTGGCACTTTTTGAGGGAAAAAAAGTCTAAAAGTCTCATCCAACAAGATTTTTAGATTTATTCAGCAACCCCTAATTAAACCTCTTGCATAATTAATTTTTGAGGGTTCAAAAACGTCAAAAATAAGGATTAAATGGCATCAAATCTGTAAATAGATCATTTAATTGATTATTATTCATTCTCAATTTTCCTGACTACTGACTACTGACTCATAACCCTAACAACAATTTTTGATTTTTACAAGAGGTCTTATGAAGGTAGATCAGACAGTGATGCAATTCAGACTTGAATCAGCCTATTATGAAAACTTTTCTGACTTTTCTTCAGCTATTTATGGATGCCTGAATGATGCCGATCTGAAACATAAAAAACAACTGGATTCCTTGCTTACTCTAGGATTTCAGAAGTTTAATAAATCTCAGATTATCAACGTCTAAAGTATATAAACCCCCAGTAGATGGGAGCGCCAGAGCTGCGGAGCAGTAACCAGTAAACAGTAAATAATGAAATATGATTTGCTGATGACTGATCACTGATCACTGAATTTACCTTTTAGCGGCAACAATGGCAAAAACGGTGGTATGGGGATCGTCTTTTAAAGTCACCCCTTCCGGCATCTTTAAATCACCCACGAGCAGGGATTGCCCCACACCGATGCCCGAAACATCAAATTCGATCACTTCCGGGATATTATCAGCAATACAGGAGACATTAACTTCGTTAACGAACTGTTCGATTAAACCGCCCTGTTTGGTTCCGATCGCTTCTCCCATGGCTTTAATCGGAACGACGATATCGAGCTTACCGTGGGCAGATACCGAGAAGAAACTGAGGTGATAGAGATTTCTTTTCCAGGGATGAGATTGTACCTCTTGGATCAAAGCTTTTCCCGTCCAAGGCATTTCGGGAACATTCACATCCACCAGGGTATTATTCACCGAGGCCTTTTTGAGTAGGGTTAAGGCCGCTTTTTCTCCCACCACCAGAGAAACCGATTCCGTGCCGTTGTGGCCATAGAGAACCGCCGGGATCAAACCCTGACGACGTAGGGCCCTGGGGTTAATATTTTCGGGTCTTTTTTGACATTCAACGCTAACTTGCATAGTTGACTAATCCTCTTTGACAATAATTTAAAATTCGTAATTATCCCAAGGCGAGCCATTTTCGTCCAAAAGAGCGCGTTTTGGCCCGTGAATGGGGTCTTCAACGATGATAGTTTGGTCGCGACTAGCTCCTAGGGAGATAATCGCGATCGGTACCTCCATGATCGCCCCTAGGAATTTTAGATAATCGAGGGCCTGTTTGGGCAGGTCTTCCAGACTCCGACAATCGCTGGTGGGTTGTTGCCACCCCGGCATCGTTCGGTAAATCGGTTGACAACGGGCGAATTCCACCGCACTGCTGGGTAAATGGCGACAGGTTTTGCCGTCCAATTCGTAGGCGACACAGACTTTGATTTCCTCTAGGGTATCGAGAACATCTAATTTGGTGATCGCTAGACAGTCTAAACCATTGATTCGCACTGCGTAACGACCGATCACCGCATCAAACCAACCGCAGCGACGACGACGGCCGGTGGTGGTCCCGAATTCCGCCCCGCGATCGCACAATAACTGCTCGATCTCCCCCTCTAATTCCGTGGGAAATGGACCTTCCCCTACCCTAGTGGTGTAAGCTTTGGCCACACCGATCACTCGATCGATTACCGTCGGACCGATGCCAGAACCCACACAAGCACCCCCAGCGATCGGATTGGAGGAAGTAACGTAGGGATAGGTTCCGTGATCGAGGTCGAGTAGGGTGCCTTGGGCCCCTTCAAAAAGAATATTCTTACGCTTGCGGATTGCTTCGTAGATTTTTAAGGAACTATCGACCACATGGGGACGAAGTTTCTCGGCATATTCTAGATACTCCTCGATCACCGTCTTCGCATCTAAAGGCGGTAAGTTATATAACTTTTCTAAAATGACGTTTTTATAATTGATCGTCCATTCTAGTTTGTGCTGCAGATTCTCGGTATTGATCAAGTCGATGACTCGAATACCGATGCGCTCAGATTTATCCGCATAGGTGGGGCCAATACCCCTTCCCGTGGTGCCGATTTTATATTTACCCCGTTTTTCCTCGGATGCTTGATCGAGCAGCCGATGATAGGGCATAGTGACATGAGCCGTTTGCGAGATATAGAGATTGTCGGTGGTGACATTGAGGGCGTGTAATTGCGCCATCTCTTTGAGTAACACCGAGGGATCTATGACTGTTCCCGAGCCGATTATACATTCCGTATCCGGGTAGAGAATCCCGGAGGGAATTAGATGGAGTTTGAACGTTTGATCATCGACGACGACGGTATGACCCGCATTTACGCCACCTTGAGAACGCACCACCACATCCGCCGATCGACTCAGCAGATCCGTGATTTTTCCTTTTCCTTCGTCGCCCCACTGAGCGCCGATTACAATAACGTTAGCCAAGGTATTTTAGTCTAGCTAAAGTTCACACAAACTACCATTATCCACACTGGATAGACATTTTGTCAAGAGCATTATTGATTTAGTTAGGGTTTGCTGAAAAAGTTTGTTGGTGGAGTCAGGAGTCAGGAGTCAGTCCCGATGAAAAAATTTTCACCCCCACACCCCACACCCCACAATTTTGTTTTGCAGACATAACATAAAACCCACAAGAGTTGACTGTTAGCTTGGCTGGATTATAGCGAATTTTACATATACAGGATATATTTTCTGGCAAAAATCCCCCTCTTTGGAGAGAAGGGGAAAAGCCAACCTAAGATTAACCCTGCACCATCACAGCGGCAGCCGCAGCCACACCGGCGCCGGGGGTGACACCTTCCACACCTAACTCGATTAAAGTCGCTTCAATGGCAGCGATAACCGTGAGGATATCCCTCTCACTGGCAAAACCTAAATGACCGATACGGAAGATTTTACCCTTGAGGTGATCCTGACCACCGGCGACAGCGATGTCGAACTTTTTATTGAGAGTCGAACGAATTTTTTCCGCATCTACTAGAGTGGGGGCCACCGCAGTAATCGCCGTGGAAGCCCAGGAATCCGCCGCGTAGAGGGGCAAATCGAGGGCGCGCATACCGGCCCGCGTCATCTTCGTTAAGCGTTGGTGACGGGCGAAAATTGCCGCTAATCCCTCCCTTCTCATCATTTGCAGAGAAGCTTGTAAACCGTACATCAGGTTAACTGGAGGGGTAAAGGGGGAACTATCCTCATCGGTGGCTTTTTTGTATTTGCCTAAATCTAGATAAAAACGGGGCAGTTTGGCGGTTTCGTAGGCTTTCCAAGCTTTTTGACTTACGGAAACAAAACCTAAACCGGGAGGAATCATATAACCTTTCTGGGAACCAGAACCGACCACATCTAAACCCCATTCATCGATGGGAATATGATAAGCTCCTAAACTGGTGACAGCATCGACGATGATTAAAGCTTCCCCGTGGTCTTTTACCGCTTTGTTAATGCTTTCCAAGTCATTGAGAACCCCGGTGGAAGTTTCCGAATGGGTGATAATTACCGCTTTGATGGCTTTTTCCTTGTCTTCGGTCAGTTTAGCGGTAAATGCTTCTGGATCTAGGGGTTTACCCCATTCTGCCTTAATGGTATCCACATTTAAGCCGTAGGCTTTCGCCACTTTCCCCCAACGTTCCCCAAATTTACCATTATCTCCCACCAAAACTCGATCGCCGGGGCTGAGAAAATTAATAATTCCCGCTTCCATGACACCGGTTCCCGAAGCGGTTAACATTAAGACATCGCCACTGGTTTGATGCAACCATTTAAGATTTTCGGTTAATTCGGCGATTACCTTACTAAAAGCACCTGTCCGATGACCTATAGGTGCTTTAGCCATAGCCAATAATACCGCTTCCGGCACTGGTGTGGGGCCGGGAATCATCAACATATTTTTATTTTCCATGGTTCGTCCTCTCTCGTTGGGCCATATTTAACAAAGATAAAAAACCAAATCTCGATCGCATCAATTCTGAGGGGTTGATTTAAGATTTGGCAAACTCTGATTATATCCCGGCAGATAGCCTTGTCAGTTATCAGTGATCAGTTAGCAGTTATCAGTGGGAGTTTTCAGTGAGGATGATTATGGCAGTTATCTTGATGGTGAAGTACGCGGTTTTCCTTAACCAGTTATCAGTTCACTGATAACCGATAACTGATGACTGAAAAACCCCTAACCGAGATTTTCAAAGAGTTTCTGGATACCGAGGGCAGGATCGGGCAGTTTTACCAAAGATTCGCCAATTAGAACCGCATTTGCTCCCGCTTGCTTCACTTTTGCCAGATCTGCGGCTGTGTGTAATCCCGATTCGCTGACGATTAGAATACCTTTTTCTCGCACCTTTTCGCCCCTGGCTTCTAGTAATTGGCGAGTATTGTCTAAATCGACTGTAAATGTCTCTAAATTACGGTTATTAATGCCGATTAGTTCGATTCCCTCAATGGCTAACACTCGATCGAATTCGGCCAGACTATGCACCTCTACCAAAGCTGTCATCCCTAAACCCTTGACAATTTTGACAAAATATGCTAGGTCTTGATCGCTTAAAATAGCGGCAATTAAAAGGACGGCATCGGCTCCTTTAGAGCGAGCGTAGTAGATTTGATAGGGATAAAGGATAAATTCTTTGCATAATAGGGGTAAAGATACCGCTTGCCGGACGAGGCTAAGATTTTCGTAACTACCTTGAAAAAACTTACTATCGGTTAAAACCGATAAACAAGTGGCTCCTCCCTGTTCATAGGTACGGGCGATCGCTACAGGATCAAAATCTTCGCGGATAACTCCCTTGCTGGGGGAAGCTTTTTTCACTTCGGCAATCAAAGCGGGTTGGTTTTTACCCTGTTTTAAGGCAGCTAAAAAGTCGCAAGGTGGCGCAGTATTGGCTATTTTTTTGCGTAATTCCAATAAAGGCAACCGCTCGCGCAATTTATCGACTTCGATCTCCTTATGCCAAACGATTTCTTCTAAAATATTTTGTGGTTGTGCCTCTGGCACTTTCACCACATAACTCAAACTCTCAACTTTAACGGCAGGATTAGGGTGTTTTCTTCGGATCTGCATTTTTTCACTGTCCAGAGCGTGAACAGTGATTAGTTTAACAGTGATCAGTTATCGGTAATTGAAATAGAGACGCAGTTAACCACGTCTCTACAGATATTTAACTCTACTTCTGTGGATATTCCCAGTCTTCACTGAAAGGCTATTGCATAGCCTCGATCGAACGTTCTAAAATTTTATCTTGGAGTTTTTCGTCTTCTTGACGATTTTCAGTTAATAAAACCCGCGCTTTTGCAGTTCCTGCCTCCCCTTCCCCTAAAAGCTCCTCTGTACGAGTTAAGACATTCACTTCGAGCATTCCTTCTGCTTGTCGTTCTTGGGTTAGATTAAGACGTGCTTTTTCTTCAATATTCATAAATTTATCCCTGCCACAGGTGCGATCGACTTCTACCTTTAGTCTGACACAAATTTAGTATTCCGTATCATTAACTACAGAAAAATTTAGAATCTTACTGGCGAAACTGAGATTTAGGTATTTGTTCTCATCGCTTAAATGGACAGGGATCGATCGACCTCAAGCTATACAATAAAACCTATGGGACAATTCCCCGGCTTAATCAAGCTTGTATATCGGGCGAATAATGATCGATTACCCAAACCAACAGATTTCTTGACAGTATCCGACTCTATCGTAATATCCTATTTGCACAACTTATGACCAAAGGTAATTTAAACGATCTCATCCGTAAAGAAGCTAATAAAGAGGTAGAATCCCAACCCTCTCCTTCTCCCAAACGTCCCAAGGAAACTAACGCCACCCTACAGGCAAAAATTAACGACTTGACAACAGAGTTAGAAAAAACCGAGAAAAATCAGCAAACTCTCCAAGAAAAAGTTATTTCTCTGGAAAAAGAACTTAAAGAACAGCTGGAACTCTCTGTCAGGTTACAGCAGTTACAACAACAGAGCGAGCAGTTAGAATCTGTCCTCTCGGAAAAAACCACTTTGGTGGCACAATTATCGAGTCAATTAAGTCAATCCCAGACGGAATTAACCGAGAAAAAACAGTTAATTGAAAAATTATCGAGTCAATTAAGTCAATCCCAAACGGAATTAACCGAGAAAAAACAGTTAATTGAAAAATTATATAATCAAATTAAAACCCTAGAAAATAGTCCCACCGCCACCCCTGAACCGTCAGCAATTACCAAACCTGTGCCGAAGAAACCCAGTCTTTATAACTTTGAAATGGCCACTTTAGCCCGTTATATTGCCCCCAATCCTACCCCCACAGAGTTAACGGATTCCGATATCGGTTGGTTCGATTAATTATGGCTAGTAAAAATCAAGAACAACAACATCCACAGGAAAGACTCGATCGCCCGATTGTTGATCAGCTGCTGCAATCAGAACCTAATGATTTAAACTTAGCTGAATGCGCTCGTTTACGCATACGTTATCAAAACTTTCCGGGGGCAAGAGAAATCCAAAGAGATTTAGATTTAATCCTAGAAAAATGGCAGTTAGATGAAGCTAGTTTATGGGCAAAAACTCGACAACTGCACAGTCATGGACAAGTGTATCAAATTCGCCAAAGCGAGGAGCAACAGGATTGGAGTTAAATTAAGCTATAGGGTTGAAAAAAAACAAGAGATAGCGGTGCGGAAAACCTTAACTATTACCTATTACTTGTTCCCTTTCATCTTATCTCAGGAAATAATATTGATGTCTGGAACGGATCATAAAGGAAAGATCACTGCTATTTAAACAGTTTTTTCTTAAGTTTAGCCAGAGAACTCTGCATCCATAATTTTTTAAGTCGCAGGGGTTCTAAACCTTCTATATCAGCCGGATAGCGTTTTTTAATATCAAAGAAATCATTAATTTCTCTTAAAATTGTTTCAAAACGTGGTAGTAATTTTTCGGGATGATAATCATCGATAAAATTAGCCGGTAAAGAATTAACGGGAAAATTACGGGCATAATTAATAATACGTTCTAGATCGTATTGAGTAGAATAAGCCCCGATTTTTTGACAATTGAAACCGGGATCGAGATAATCGGCTAGGGCGCTATTGACGCTAGAAAATACCGTACAACCACAGGCTAAAGCTTCCAGGGGCGGTAAGCCAAAACCCTCCGTTAAACCGTTTACAGCCCAATATTCAGCCGAATCGTAGAGATAAACCCGACTGCGATTGAATAATCCCACTAAATCCTCCACATAGCTATCTAAAACCTTAAGGCGACAGTGGGGACGGAGGGCGGGAACTAGACGATTGAGAAGATACTTTGAGGATTTGCGCCCCTGTACTAAGACATCGATATCCCTTTCTAAGCCTAAATTGAGAAATTCTGAGCCAATTTGATTAGGAAGATAGTAAATCAAAGCATTAGGAGCTTTTTCTCCCCAATAACCCATAGTATTACGGCTAACGGTTATAATTGGTATTCCGGGTGGTAAACGGAAGCCGTAACCTGTACTATGGGCATGATAAATGATATTATGCGATCGCAGTTTTTGCACCAGTTTAGGAAGATCAAAACCCCAGCTAACCACAAAAATACTGTCATCTGAGTTTATTTTCGCGAGTATATCCTCTAAAAAAGGATAATTTAACTCTTTTTGACGATAAGTCACAATCTGGGCGGTACAAATTTGACTAGCCAAATTGACGGTTTTCATTTCTGCCCACAGTCCACCCCCACCAAAAGGAGAAGTAGTACCGGGCAAGAGAAAATAGAGGTTTCTCATCGGGATAATAGAAGTTTTAGTTAAGCGGTAGTCTGGAGACTTGGCTATTCTATACTTAATTATTAAGGCGTGAGGTATCTAAAGGCAATAGCCGCTCGAGCCTAGATATTATTAAATTATGTTTGCCACTGATAAATACTTAGAATTATTAAAGCAATACCCTCCTCGTCCTATTGACAATGAGGAAGACTTAGAAATGATGCAGGAGGTTATTAATCGCCGGCTCTTCTAAGTTCTGTGTGAGCATGGTATAATGATAACACAGAACAGGAGGTGGGTTATGTGGATAAATTTTGATCAGATCCTCGATTTACCAAATGTAACAGTGGTCAATTATCAAAAAATTGATCAGACAATTTTCCTAAAACTCGTTTTCTTAAATGAAACAATTGAATGTCCGAATTGCCATCAAATCTTGGACAGAATCAATCAGACAGAGTACAATCTAGTCAGAGATTTATCAATATTAGACAGTCGGGTATATTTAGAAGTACCACGCCGCTAGTTTCATTGTCAAAAGTGCCAAAAGTATATTAGCGAAAGATTGAGTTTTATGAGATTAAGACAGCATCATACAATCCGCTATGAATCGATGATTTATGAGAGAGTAAAAAATTGTAGTATCGAATAAATAAATCGAGAAGAAGGGTTAGGATGGGAAGAAGTTGAGTTAATATTTAATGGAACCTCAAAATCTTTAAAATCTTATCCTGTAAATATCGGAATCGTCGTCGAATATATAGTTTAAGAGTTAACCTGTTGGCGGCTATTTATAACTATGAGTTAGGGATAGGTATAGCAACTTCTTAAAAGTTGCCAAACATTAATCAAGTCAAGGAGAATTTATTCTCAATTATAAAAATTGAGATAGTTTGTGCCGCTTAAATAAAGAGGTTTTGATAACCAAAAAAAAGCATATCTAAAGAGTTTTGAGTTAAAAGTAAAACTTCAGGTTTTTATTCAGCACAAATGAACTAACTGGCTAATTTTTTGGGGAAAATTAGTTAACCCATGATTATAACATATAATTAATTTGCAAGAGTTCTAATCATCTACTATAGCGTTTCCTAAGCTAGTGAGGTACACATATTTTTCTTCCCTTTTGCCTTTTGCCGTTCGGAATTCGGCGTGAGACTTCGGACGTTCGGCGAGCTCAGTGGAAGGCTCAGTAGTTCGACAGGCTCACTAACAGGAAGGCTCAGTAGTTCGACAGGCTCACGGACGAAGCCTCTTGCCCTTTGCCTAAAACCCATAACTTTTGTACCTCAGCAGACTGAAAACTATATATCCATTGATATTAGCAAGGGGTTTTTAATACCTAATTACTCTATTTTTGTTCGGATGAGAAATGAACTAGAGATTCTATGACCTAGAATACGGAGATCGCTTAAGTAAAAATACTCGAAAAAATCGCTATTTTTTGAACTTAAATGATTGTTTTAAGTTCAATTAGTCTTTAAAAATATCTTGTTTTTTATTGCGAGGTTCCATAGTATTAAATTCAGAGAAGTAGCTCGACAAGCCTGACAACTCTTGCCAAGACTTTTCTATCGATGTACGGATTACTGGCAGATCGTCTCGTGGATTTCTAATTCCAACCGACGCATAAATTTTATCGAGTATTAAACCTAGTAAGGAGCTAATCATGTCTTTTGATCGCACCCCGAATTTTACCGAAAAACTAGCAACCGATCCCGATTTTCGTTTAAAGGTTTTGGACGAAATCGCCAACGATGACGAACTCAAAGACTTAACCGAAGAAGACTTAAAAGCGATCATCGGGGGAGGTCTGAACATACACCAAATATACGGCTCTCCTTTGCCTTTCCCCTTTATAATCGTTCGACCGATGTACGGATTACCGGCAGATCGTGTCGTGGATTTCTAATTCCAACCGACGCATAAATTTTATCGAGTATTAAACCTAGTAAGGAGCTAATCATGTCTTTTGATCGCACCCCGAACTTTACCGAAAAACTAGCAACCGATCCCGATTTTCGTTTAAAGGTTTTGGACGAAATCGCTAACGATGACGAACTAAAATTCCTGACTGAAGAGGATATTAAAGCTATCTTTGGTGGTAATCGTAGTAAGCATCAAGATAAACAACCGTACGGAAGTGTTCGTCCACTTTAGCCTAGTAGTTATCTATAGACACGCCCATGACCGAATACCGTCGCATCAGCTACGCCGTGTGGGAAATTACCCTGAAATGTAACCTCGCCTGTCAACATTGCGGTTCCCGCGCCGGCCACACCCGTAGCCACGAACTTACCACCGAAGAAGCCCTCGATCTCGTCCGCCAACTCGCGGAAGTGGGGATAAAAGAAGTCACCCTGATCGGGGGAGAAGCCTTCCTCCGTCCAGACTGGCTCGATATCGCCCGGGCGATTACCGACGCCGGCATGATCTGCGGTGTCACCACCGGCGGCTACGGCATCACCCTCGACACCGCCCAAAAGATGAAAGACGCGGGGATCAAAGTTGTCTCCGTCTCCGTGGACGGATTAGAAACTACCCACGATCGCCTGCGGGGGAAACCAGGTTCGTGGCAATGGGCTTTCCGCACCATGGGCCACCTCAAACAAGCCGGTATCCCCTTCGGTTGCAATACCCAGATCAATCGTCTTTCTGCTCCCGAATTTCCCCGAATCTACGAAAAAATCCGCGATGCGGGCGTATTTGCCTGGCAGATCCAGTTAACCGTCCCGATGGGGAACGCCGCCGATAACTCGGAAATTCTCCTGCAACCCTACGAACTCCTAGAACTATACCCGATGGTCGCCCGTGTCACCGAGCAAGCGCGACGCGAGGGGGTAGACGTACAACCGGGCAACAATATCGGCTATTACGGCCCCTACGAACGTTTATTGCGGGGAGGGGACGCGTGGACATTCTGGCAGGGCTGTAGTGCCGGACTGGCGGCACTTGGTATCGAGTCCGACGGAGCGATCAAAGGCTGTCCCTCGCTTCCCACCGCGGCCTATACTGGGGGCAATATCCGCGATCGCTCCCTACGCCAGATTATCGAAGAGGCCGAAGAACTGCGCTTCAACCTCGGTGCGGGAACCCCGAAGGGAACCGATCATCTCTGGGGATTCTGTAAAACCTGCGAGTTCGCCGAACTCTGCCGCGGTGGTTGTAGTTGGACGGCTCATGTTTTCTTCGATCGCCGAGGCAATAACCCCTACTGTCACCACCGAGCATTAAAACAAGCGGAGAAGGGAATCCGAGAGAGATTCTACCTCGATCGCCCTGCAGCGGGAATTCCCTTCGATAACGGCCAATTCGCGCTGGTAGAAGAACCCTTCCATTCTCCCCTAGCCAATGATCCCCTCGCCTTCAGTGCCGACGCGATCCAATGGCCAGAAAGCTGGCAAAACAAAACCCCCGTACTCACCCCCACAATCTAACCATGAACGAGAACCCGAACCCTATCCCCGCCATCCTACCCCGATCGGCGTGGGAGAGCCAGATCGCCTATCTCCGGGCTGTATTCCGGGCGAAAAAAGCGCTAGATGAAATTGAACGAATTCAGAACGAGAAGACATGAACGCTCGCTCTAATCCGCATCCACTAACCCCTCATCCCTCACTGAATCGCCTGTTTTAAACTACGGCAGAATTCTTCGAGGGATTTTAACCCATCGCTGGGGGAATTATCGGCTAGACGTTTAACCATGGCACTGCCGACAATTACCGCATCAGCACCCCAGTTTTTCACCTGTAGTGCCTGTGTCGGGTCAGAAATGCCAAATCCTACCCCCACGGGTTTATCGGTGACAGAACGGATAGAATCGAGCAATTCCTCCACTCTGGTGGCCACTTGGTTCCGCATTCCCGTCACTCCCGTGACACTCACCAGATAAATAAAACCTTGGGATTGCCTGGCGATCGCTTGTATTCGTTCCGGGGGACTGGTAGGCGCTACCAATAAAATCACTTCAATTCCCTTAGCGGCAGCCGGTTGCAGCAGACTTTCCGCTTCCTCTAGGGGTAAATCGGGAACCACCAAACCACTCACCCCGGCTGCTTTTATTTGGTCTAAAAAGACATCTATCCCGCGATGATAGATGGGATTATAGTAAGTAAAGAGAATAATGGGAGCTTTCACCTCTCCCTGGGCATTTTTGACGATTTCTAGCACATCTTCCAACTTGACACCCCGATTTAAAGCGCGGGTGGCCGCCGCTTGAATAACCGGACCATCCGCGAGAGGATCGGAATAGGGAACCCCCAACTCGATCAGATCGGCCCCTGCCCGGTCTAAAATGCGTAAAGCTTGGGCAGTAGTAGATAAATCGGGATCACCGGCAGTGATAAAGGGAATCAAGGCACAATTCCCCTGGGAACGGAGAGAACGAAAACACTCGGAAACAGCAGTCATCGAAAATTACTGAAGACATAAAGCACCGTCTATTATCTCATGGCGGGGAATAGCTCATCGCCGGCCGCCCCAAGCTCGGTTAAAGAATTTTTCAAGTAATACTTAAGGAATATTGACAAAATAGTGATCGAGGATAGAATGAGCGCAGTCTGATAGTTTTGAGAAAATCTCTTCTATAAACTGGTTTTCATTCCGCTTTTTCCAGTACAAAATAGGACTACTACCCGATCGAGTTTCGTATAATCAAACACCATATTATATCTATGTTTTCCATTTACATTCTCACCCATAACGAAGAAATTGATATTGCCCCCTGTGTAGAATCGGCACTTGTATCCGATGATGTGATTGTGGTTGACTCCTACAGTAGCGATCGCACAGTAGAGATTGCTTCTCGTTATCCAGTGCGCGTGATTCAGCATCAATTCGAGAGCCATGGTAAACAAAGAACTTGGATGTTAGAAAATATCGAGACTAAATACGATTGGGTTTATATTCTCGAAGCAGATGAAAGGATGACACCCCAACTCTACGCAGAATGTCTGCGTGCCACGCAACAACAGGAATTTACTGGTTTTTATGTGGCCGAAAGAGTTATGTTTATGGGAACTTGGATCCGTCGCAGCACCCAGTATCCCCGTTATCAAATGCGTCTATTTAGAAAAGATCAAGTCTGGTTTAGCGATTATGGTCACACGGAAAGAGAAGAATGTCGGGGAAAAACCTCTTTTTTACAAGAAACCTATCCCCACTATACCTGTAGTAAAGGTTTAAGTCGTTGGATTGAAAAACATAATCGTTATTCTAGCGATGAAGCAGCAGAAACCTTACATCAGTTGGCTAACGGTGGTGTTAGTTGGAAAAATTTATTTTTTGGTGAAACCGAAGTAGATAGACGGAGAGCTTTAAAAGATTTATCCCTACGATTGCCTTTTCGTCCCTTGCTTCGTTGGTTTTATATGTATTTTATCCTAGCAGGAATTCTCGATGGTAAAGCTGGTTTTGCTTGGTGTACTTTGCAAGCTTTTTATGAGTATTTGATCCTCTTAAAAGTAGCAGAAATGAAACAGGGTTTACCCACTCCCCCAGAACTGAGAAATCGTTCTCATCCTCCACAAAATGGTAACAATAGTAATTCCCATAAGCCCGATTTCGTCTCCCTAAAAGGAAAAGCCGATTAACATTCAACCATTATTAATCAGTCAGCAATCACCTAACAACAACCTAGAGACAAAAAACAATGCCGGTCCACCTACTGAGTGGTTAATTTTCACGGGGAATATAGACGGAAGACTTCACCCAATAGTTACTTGACTGCTATCGACGCTGGTTGCCCCATGGACTTTACTGGCGATCGCAACCATTTTATTTAAAGTCGCCTGATTGGAAACCTTGCCTTTTAGTACAACTTTACCACCAGTTTGAGCGACCCACAATTTGTCTTCATCAGCTAAATCCGGTGTCTCGTCAAAAGCTAAAACTACTCGTTTAGCTAGTCCGCTTTCGTCGTATTTTCCATCTAATCCGACTCTTTCGGGGGGAATACCCGCAGCAGCGGCTTTCCCTGCGATCGCACTAGCGGCATCTGCCGGTTTATCTAAGCCAAAAATTCTTTTTAACCAATCCATTGCTAACACTCCTGATTGAGTTCTAAAACCCCAATTTCTTTAAGAGGGATTTGGTCGAAACGATGTGTCGATCTAATCCTAAACGATCGGGACTGACTCCCACCGCTAAAGCGACTAATTGGGAAAAATGTAACACAGGTAAACCTAAACTTCGACCGATCACTTTTGCCACTTCCGGTTGTCGGGAATCAAGATTAAGATGGCATAGAGGACAAGGGGTGACTAAACAATCGGCCCCGGCTGCCATCGCCTCTAAAATGTGTTTTCCTGCCATTTGGAACGATTGGGTGGTGGCATAACTGGACAGGGGCCAACCACAGCATTGAGTGCGTCCTTGATAATAAATCGGATTCGCCCCCACGGTCCGAAAGACATTTTCTAGGGATTCCGGCTGAAAAGGATTATCGTAGGGGAGAGTATCCTGGGCCCGCAGGAGATAACAACCATAAAAACCGGCACAATTTAAGCCTGATAAGGGACGAATCACCTTGGCCGCCAGATTATCTAAGCCATAATCGCCCACAATTGCCCAGAGTAGGTGTTTAACCGTCGTCGTACCTTGGTAGGGGGAACAATGTTCTTTCTGTAAATAATTATTAACTTCCTCAACATAATTGGGATTATTATGCTTTGCTTCCTTCAAGCGCTCATCCACATGACCGATCACTCCCTGACAGGTGCTACAGTGAGTCAACAGGGGTAAATTGAGGGCTTCCGCTAGGGCAATATTGCGTGCATTGACGGCATCTTCCAAGAGTTGCGAATCTTCCTTATAGGTTCCCGAACCACAACAGGCAGCTTTTTTGAGTTCGACTAAATTAATCCCCAAAGCTTCCGTCAGGGCTGCCGTGGATAAATATAGTTCCCGACAGGCACCTTGAGCGACACAACCGGGAAAATAAGCATACTGGAGATTGTTGACTGTCATGGATTCTAGGAAATTACTACTGATTACCTATCTATCATCTTGGACCCCTTCCCCTCCGTCATCACTAAAGTCATGGAATTTCTTAACAGACAGTCTTTTGTGAGCTGCTCCGGACAAGTGTAGGGTAGTTTGTCCCCGGAAATAATATCCCAAAAAGAAAAGAGCCATCTCAACAGTATAATGGCTCTCCTTGAGAAAAATTGTTGTCCTGAGGAGTCGATTGTACAAATGGGAATCTGCCCAGTCAAGAGGTGATTTACTGGTAGAATTGAGAGTGCAGCCGAGAAATTACGGCGAGAAACCCTATTTTGTCTGCTTACGCTGCTTGGGGGAGGGTGATGACAGCACCAAAGTCAGCACGGCTAGGGAAAATCGAGAGAACCCGGTCCAGTTGGGTTAATTCAAAGATAATCTTGACTGAAGGTGGAATAGAACAGATATTGAAGGATTTTTCTTGACTTTGAGCCAGACGAAAGGCGGTAACTAAAGCCATTAATCCGGCACTGTCGAGGAATTCCACCCTACTCATATCCACGAGAAAAGTGATAGAGCTATTCTGGTTCACCAGATTGGTGAGCTGCTCTTGAAATTCTAGGACGTTAGCGGCGGTAATATAGCCACTTGGCTCAAATAGAGCTATTTCTGGGACTTTTACAGGACTTTTCATGGCTGGGCTTTGAAATTCATAAATGAACCTTTTAACTGGAAATCAGATACCGCTATTATGTCCTAACTTTCTGATTTTGCAACCCCGGTCTCGATAAATTTTCTCTCTCCTGAAAAGATTAATCTTTTTTTAATCTTGACCCCTATAGGGAGGAACCGATTTTAGGTTAGCCTTAGGATCCCAGTAGTAAAGAGGAACAGTGATCAGGACTGACTAGGGTGAACATCAGGGGAAAGTCGTTAGGTTTAAGCTCTAACTCCGAATAACTGATGATGACCCAGAATGATACTGGTATTTTTGCTAAAATAAAGTAAAGCAAGATACAAAAACTAGATTTATTGAGCTAGAGTAAGGAAATTGTGGATACCCAGCCGACTATCCGCCAATTAGTGGAGCAAGCCCTATATTATCGTCAAATCACGCCAGAAATCGAAAACGGAATTAATGAACTCCTCGCTCGTCTTGGCTACGTTTCCGATGTGGATTATGAGGCCCTCGAGTTACTCATGGATGAAATGGACGAAGGCCGGATTAATCTCGTTCCGCGTCGGTAAATTCAGTTATCAGTTATCAGTTATCAGTGGCGAGTTTTCAGTTCACTGATGGACTTTCGGTTCCTGCTTATGCAATGGACGGGGTTATAAGGGATGAAACCATTATAGAGAAAGACATTTAGCGATCACCTGATCGAACCGGACCTAGTAACGAAGAACCTGACTGATTACTGTTTGCTGAACCATCCCCCAAAACCCAATTTCCCCAAATTTCCCCAAATTAATATAATTAACTTCAGGCTTTCTCTTAACCTGATTTTTTCGATGATTCCTTTAACTCTTAATCTCTTGCAAGGTTCCGTTACTTTTCGTTTCAGTCCCAGTGCTGCTCTGGATTTGCAAAGGGAAATTAACATTTTACTCGATCGCCTGAAAGCGATCGCTAGTAATGCCGCTAGTGGGGGTAAACCCCAACCCCAAAAACCGATGGAATATCAGCACACTGGTGATGTGTTTCTGGAAGTGTTTTGTAATCCCAATATTTATCCGAATCCTTTTTCGGCTAAAGTTTTGTTAACGGTTCGTGATGATCGCCTACGCTTAACCACAGAAGCGGAATTAACCCGTGTGATCGAGGATTTAGAGCGTTATCTCGACCAAAATAGTTAGAAGCGGGGGATTTTTGGGGTTTCGACCTTTCCTTGTCGTCCCACCTCTCCCCATCTGATTATTCTTCTCTAGCTTGCCATGTTACCGACCGATTTATTGATTTCCCGTCAAAATGGCGAGACAATTATTCCCAAACGCTTACCGCTCGCTGGCGACTATCTGGTGATCGCCAAAGAACAAATCAGTTGTTTTCAGGAAAGTATCGGTGCAACTAAGGGAGAATTAAGCCAAAAACTCCTAATCTTGGAGGGAGACAGTCCCGATTATAAAATTAAACGGGGATTTGCTCACCTATTAACCAATCATTTTGCCACCTTTGAGATTATTAGTCCCTTAGAACCGCAGGAATTAAGAAAAAGAGTTTTTGAACAAGCGGCTAACTTTGTTCCTATTCCCCAAAATCGATCGCTAATTCTGGGGAAAATTGCCCAGCAACTCAGCCAAGAATTAAATCAAGAAATTTTCCCAGTGGCTCTAGAAAAAGGACTCTATGCTGATTTAGCGGAGAATAAAATTCTCACTCAATTTGATGCTCCCACCCCCGAAAACTTAATTCATCGTTTCAACCTCTCGCAAATTCAAGGTATTTTTTATCGGGCCAGTTATTTAATTATCAACGTCCACCGCAACGATCCGGGGGAATATAAATATCTCTTTCGCTATCTAAAACTATTTCGTTTAATGACTTATATCGAAGGGGATGCCGACACGGGATTTACTATTACTATCGATGGTCCCACCAGTTTATTTAAAGCTAATAGTCGTTATGGCATTGAAATCGCTAAATTAATCCCTGCCTTACTCCATGTTACTCACTGGAATCTGAAGGCACAATTACAGTATAAAGATTCCTATACAGGAACTATTAAAAAACAACAGTTTAATTTAGAGGATAACTGTGGTCTGGTCTCCCACTATTCCCCGGGTAAACCCTACGATAGTATGTTAGAGGAATCTTTCGCTAAACGTTGGTTACAGTTAAAGACTGAATGGCAGTTAGAAAGGGAAGTGGATTTAGTGCCTTTACCCGGAGGAGTGATGATTCCCGATTTCCGTTTAGTGCATCCCGATGGTCGCGTTTTTCTCCTGGAAATTGTTGGCTATTGGCGACCAGAATACCTACAAAAGAAATTTTTACAGGTTAAATCGGCCCAAGCAAATAATCTAATTTTAGCCGTATCGGAACGGTTAAATCTAGAAAAAGCTGGAGTTAAATTTCAAAATCTACCCGCTCAGGTTATCTGGTTTAAAGATAAATTATCACCCCAAGCAGTGTTAGAAGTTTTAAATGATTAGGAAGCTAAAAGCGGAAGTATGATTTAATACTCCCGCTTTGGTTTAATCAGACTAGGTTAACCTTTTTGCTCAAGACCGGACAATGAGAGCTACATCATTGAGCAATGGCAGGATTGATGGACACTTTCACCACTTTATTTTTTTCTTCTTCCGCTTTCGGGAGGGTGAGATTGAGAATGCCATCTTTGTATTCAGCAGTCACGTTATTGTTATCAACCCGAACCGGTAGAGGAATAACCCGATGGAATTTACCATAACGGAACTCAGTGCGGGTAAATCCTTCTTCTTCGGTTTTAATTTCCGATTTCCTTTCACCATTAATGGTCAGACTATCGGCTGTTACTTCCAGGTTGAGGTCTTTGGCTTCCATACCGGGTATTTCCAGTTTAAGCTGAACTGCCTCTGGCGTTTCGGTCATTTCCGCCGCCGGGACGAAGGATAACCCCATTTTTTCGCCATCGCCTACATCAGTCGGCACAAGACGGTCAAACAAGCGATTCATTTCTTTCTGTAGGCTTTCTACTTCTCTGAAAGGTTCCCAACGTATAAGTGCCATATAAGTCACCTCCGAAGTTTTCTTGACGCTAGAGATGTTGGTTTATCTCTACACTTTTAGGGTAGATAAAAGATTCTCTGACCGGGGTAGGGTTTTCGCTATTGAGTTTTTCCAGATTCCCGTACTATCTCCTATACTAGAGCTAGGTGAAAAGGTTTTTAGCGGGGAAGTGGGGTGTGGGGTGTGGGGAACTTTTTCAGTCAAAAGTAAACAGTAAACTAAAAACTCACATCTGATAACTGATAACTGATAACTGACTCCACCAACAAACTTTTTCAGCAAAACCTAATTATTAGAATTCTTGCAAATTAATTATATGTTATAATGATAGGCTAACTAATTTTCCCCAAAAAATTAGTTAACCAGTACATTCGTCCTGAATGAAAACTTGAAGTTTAACTTTTAACTCAAAACTCTTTAGATATGCTTTAATTTGGTTATCAAAACCTCTTTATTTAAGCGGCACAAACTATCTCAATTTTTATAATT
>NZ_JADBTR010000164.1:0-6493 GCF_020246065.1 Microcystis sp. M144S2 | reverse complement strand
TGTGGGAAAGGTAGAGGTCATGATTTTAGTTTATTTAAAAAAAGTCAAGTTCGTTTTCATCCTTTAACTACCAGCAGAGAAGACAGTGTTTATCAGGGAATAGCTGCATACCATAGTAATAGTTATACACCGAAAAAGAAACCGAAAAATAGAAAATTAACAGAGTTAGAAAAAGATTATAAAAAGGCTTTAGCCAAAGAAAGGATTATCATTGAACCTATTTATAGGAAACTCAAAATCTTGAAAATCTTATCCTGTAAATATCGGAATCGTCGTCGAAGATATAGTTTAAGAGTTAACCTGTTGGCGGCTATTTATAACTATGAGTCAGAGATAGGTGTAGCAGCTTCTTATACCAATTCTCTAAATACCAACTACAGATAGAGCATCCAGAATATAACCTCGTCCAACAATTGAAGCAATTACCTCTTTGTTCATTTCTTCGAGTCGTTGACCAATTAACAAACGTAATTCCTCTAAGTCTCTAGGTAGTTTCCATCTCAATCCTTTTTTTAGATATTGCCAAATCTGTTCAATTGGATTAGATTCTGGGCAATGTGGTGGCTGAAACATGAGAATAATGTTGTCAGGTATTTTCAGGTTTTTTGCCTTATGAAACCTGCCATTATCTAACTGTATTATCAAAATACTATCGGCAAAATATTCAGAAACTAATTCTAAAAATATTTGAAAACCTTGACTGTTTAAATAAGTGAATTCGTAAAAAAAATGCTCTCCTGTCTTCGGCTCTACCACCCCATAGATACAGCAATTCTCATTTTAAGGTTTCATGACATTAAAGCCCTTGCACCTAGAGGGGTTAATAATTCTTAACGAATCTCTAGATCGCTGAAACAACGCAAAATCGTTTCAAAATGAGAATTGCTGCCATAGATATAGGTTGCTTGAAATTGACCCTGCACTTTCCCGTAAGGTTTTACCCCTTTTGCTGTTATTTTTCTACCGCTGATTGTTTTCAGTCCCAGACGAGTTTCATCTTCACATAAAAAGCGAATTTTTCCTGTATTACTCATCATTGTTATCGCCACCCAACTCAGCATTGCCAAATTTTCTAGGAGGTTTTTTTAAAAATCCTCTAACCTTTCTTCTGATTGTTCTAGGCTTTTTGGTCTGGCTATTTTTGGAGACGCTTTTAGCCGATAATATACTAATTTGTGTACAGTTTTGTACTTGGCTTCTATCCCTAATTTTTCCTATAACCATTCACAAATTTCCCCATAACTATCAAATCCTTCCTTTTCTTTTAATCTTTTTTCTAAGGCTTTTTCTGCCCACTGAGGAACTTTTCTTGGGTTTACTTTTTCGGCTTTCTGTCTAGTTATCTTCGCTTTTTTGTAAATCTTATAGTAACTTTCTTTTGATTCAAATACTACATCATACTCTTCTATTAAATAGATTTATAGTTCTGATAAATCCCAATATTCTTGGCATAATAACCATTTTATTGTTCTCTTCTTCTTCCTCTTTAGTCAGCTTTGTTTTGGCTCCTTTGTAACCTAGTCTTAGTCCTTGTATTCCTTGTTTGATAAATCTTTTTTTCCATTTACTTACATAACCTTGAGATACATTTAGTATATTTTCTATCGCTTTTTAGGCATAACCCTGTAGAGCCAATTTTACTGCTAAGGCTCTCTTCATCTCTCGCGAGTCTCCATTTCTCCATGTCTCGATTCTCCATTACTGTTTGTTTATAAAGTTGATTAAACGCTCTATTTGTCTTTCTCTTTCATTTTGATTGGTTTCCATTTGCTTTTTTTATTTCATTTCTTGGCAGAACTTTTCTATTTTACCATAGCAAGCTCTATTTATGTCTCAAATGGAATCGCTATATATTGTCCTCCAAGATTAAGTTAGTATAACAAATACAGTCACTCACTGAAAGTTAATTCGTTCTCGTTCGACAACTAAAGGCCTTTTTAAAATTCTCATGTGCATTAATCCAATGTATTCCCCAATAATACCGATAAAAAATAGTTGCACCGAAGCGATTAAAAATAGTCCGACCATGATTGGTGCGGTTCCTAAAGGAAAATAATCCCAGAACAACAATTTGGCCATTAAATAACCTAACGCCACTAGCAAACTCAAGAGGGACAAAGCAAAGCCTAACATGGTGGCCAGTCTCAGGGGAACTTGGGAGTGACTGGTAATACCCAGCATCGCCTCGCTATAGTATCGATAGAAGTTATAACTACTAATACCCCGTTTTCGCCGTTGTTGTTGATACTCAAA
Organism: Microcystis sp. M144S2; assembly: GCF_020246065.1. NCBI lineage: Bacteria > Bacillati > Cyanobacteriota > Cyanophyceae > Chroococcales > Microcystaceae > Microcystis > Microcystis sp. M144S2. The sequence continues at coordinate 4,240 of NZ_JADBTR010000164.1, read as the reverse complement.
AGAGAAACTTTCAAAACCCAACTCTTCAATGAGTCCCCTAAAATAGGGATAGGGATCGTTAATCTCTCGTAGAACATTAATGACTTTCTGATCGTATAAACCGAAACCTGTAAAGTTTCTAGTAACTTTTATATCCGAAAGATTGTCCATTAAATAATAAAAAATTTGTCTAGCAAAATAGAAAAAAGATCCTTCTTTCATCGGCGTTTTAACCGCTTTAACAACTTTATAGCCTTCTTCCCACTTCTTGACAAATTCTAGGATTAATTCGGGAGGATCTTGCAAATCTGCTACCATAAAAATAACCGCATCTCCGTAACACTGAAGAATACCATAGTAACCAGAACGAACGGGTCCGAAATTTCTAGCATTAACTATGACTTTTACCCTGGAGTCTTTTTGAGCAATTTTTTTTAATTCATCTACAGTTTTATCTTGGGAAGCGTTATCGATAAAAAGATGTTCATACTCATAGTTAGGTAACTGATGAAAGACTTCTTTAACCCGCAAGTAAAGGTCTTCAACATTCTTTTCTTCATTATAACAAGGAGTCATAATCGTAATTTTTTTCATCATCTACTTCCTCTAAAAACAAAGGTTTTATTCAAGAAATAAGAAACAATTGCTAGAGGCAATACTAAGATAGCTTGTGCCACTAAGATATTGATTCCTAGCATCTTAACAATTCGTAAGGATTCAGCGTTTAATAAGTAAATCACTAAATAAACACCAATAAAGCGAGTTAGTAGTCGATTATTTTGGTCTTTAAAAACGATCCCTCCGATAGTTTTAAAGTTGAATAATACCCCGCAAATAGTAGCGATAAGTAAGGAATAGCGCTCATCTAATCCTAGACGAAACAGCAAGGCAAACACCGAATACCCAAATAAGGTATTAATTACCCCCACTAACAAAAATCTAACAGATTTGCTTTTTTTGATTAGATACATTTTTCTACAATCGTGACATAAAATTTCTAACTTTTTCCTTAACTGAGGCAACATCTAGCCGATGTTCTTGCATCAAATATTGATAAGTTCCGCAAAATTGAGAAAATCGATCTTCAATACCAATGCGACAAATCCAACTGGGATGATAGGTGCTGGCAATTTCAGAAATAGCAGAACCCAAACCCCCATAGATAGAATGTTCTTCCATCACCACAATAGCTTGATATTGCTGACAAATTTCTATCACTTGCTGGACATCAAGAGGCTTAATAAAAGGAACACTCCACACCCCACTATTATTCCATTCCTGAGCCACTTCTAAGGCCGTTTTAACCATCGAACCTGTCGCCAAAAATCCAAGGTTGCCGGTGCCTGGTTTAACGGGGTGAAGTTTACCTGGCTCAAGGTGAGGTAAAGTCTCATGAATTACCCCTAAATCTGCCTTACCCATGCGTAAATAAACCGCTCCATCACTGTTAAAAGCCCAATTCAGGCATTGAGTCATTTCGGAGGCATCTGCTGGGGAGAGAATCGAGATATTAGGTAAAGCTCTTAAAGCGGCAATATCTTCGGTAGACTGATGACTAGAACCCAGACTACTATAGACCACTCCAGCACCATCCCCAATCAATAAAACCTTTAATTGTTCATAACAAATATCTAACTTAATTTGTTCTAGAACTCTTATCGGCACAAAAGAACTTAAACCATAAACCACCGGGAAAAACCCCGATTTAGCAAGTCCTGCCGCCACCCCTACCATATTTTGTTCTGCTACCCCCGCATTAATATATTGTTTAGGGCAAGCCTGACGAAAATCATCGAATAAAGCATAACCATGATCCCCGGTTAATAACAGAACTCGCTCATCTCCTAAAGCAAATTTGACTAAAGCATCTGAAAAAGCGTTTCTCATAAACTTAATTTATCCTTGTAAACTTGAGGTTCTAATTCGGCTTTAGCTTGCGCATAAATTTCTCGATTTAAGCGGCTATAATGCCAAACATTATTATCTTCCATGAAAGAAACTCCTTTCCCTTTAACCGTGTGAGCGATAACAGCTTTAGGACAAGAAGAAGACAGTTCTAATAATTCTTGAAAGACCTGATCTAATGCCTTTTCATCATGACCATCTACTTCTCGACAGTCAAAACCAAAAGCCCGGAACTTATCAGCAATTTGACCTAAATTCATCACTTCTTGAGTAGTGCCCATCGCTTGATAACCATTAGCATCTACAATGACTAACAAGTTAGATAGTTGAAAATGAGAGGCAAAAAGTAGGGCTTCCCAAATCGACCCCTCATTAATTTCTCCATCCCCCACAAGGGCAAAACAACGCTGTCCGGTTCCTTTAATTTTACTAGCTAACGCTATCCCAACACCCACAGATAAACCATGCCCTAAAGACCCTGAACTTACTTCTAAACCAGGCACATGAGCATCAGACAACCCTTTAATAATTGTACCATCCCCAAAGTAATTATCAATATCCTTATCTGTTAGCCAGCCTAACTCATACATACAAGCATATTGAGCCATTACTCCATGACCTTTACTGAGAATTAAATAATCTCTGCCGGGGGACTCCGGTTGACCATTCCCTAGATTTAGGTAAGAACGATAGAGAACTGCGAGAATCTCGATAATAGAAAAGGCACAGCCAATATGAACAGTTGAACCAGCAAAGGCCATCCTCAGAACGGTTTGGCGGAGTTGATTTCCTTGAAATTTCATGAGTTAAACCCCTCAATGATTATCAGTTTGTGTTAGTCTTTGTGGATACCATGCAAGGGTTTTTTTAATCCCTGTAGATAAATCAACGGTTGCCTTGAGTCCTAATTCTTTTAATGCTCTGTCAGTAGCGGGTACATATCTGGCAATCCGTTGACCTACAACTGGTTCTTGAGCAACAGTGATAGAATTAGGGTGTCCAGCAATTTCCGCCACTGCTAAGGCGGTATCTTTGATGTTGATTTCCACATTTGAACCCACATTATAAGGACGACAAGACTCACCCTTAAATAATATAGTCCATAACCAAATCATCAAATCCGAAGCATATAAATAGGAACGATAGGGGGTTCCATCTCCTTTAATATGAATCGTTTTTCCCTCTAAACTGTCCTTGATAAAGTTGCCAATGGCAAAAGATTCACCTAAAGGTAAATAGGGACCGACAAAGGCAAAACACCTGGCAATTTTTACCCCTATATTATACTCCTGAGCATACAAGACACTCAAGAGTTCTGCGAGTCGTTTTCCCTCTCCATAAACGGAGTTAGGAGAACTCACATCGGGCGCCCCTTGATAACTTTCCGGAATATGACTTATATCTGAGGGTTGTTGACCATAAATTGCTCCTGAGCTAGTTAGTAATAATTTTTTTGTGCCACAATTTTTAGCAAAATCTAGCACTCGCCAAGTCCCTTGTACTGTAGTATCTAGGACAAAAAGACGATCCTCTTGATGTACTAGAGAACTTGCATCCGTTGCCGCATGAATAATATAAGAAAACTCCCCTTTAGGAAACTGAAATGACCTAACATCACCGCTATGGAATTGAATAGCGGTATGATTGGCTAAATGAGGAGCTTTTTGCCTGAAACTATCAGGATTTCTGGTTAAAACCACTGCCGATGCTTTTAAGTCTAGCTGATCATTAGCCCAAATAAAACTTTCCAGAAGCCAACAGCCAAAAAAGCCTGTACCTCCGGTAATAAATATCCGCTGTCCCCGCAATTCCTCCCACAGGGTTTTAGTATGGGCAAGAATGTGATTTAAGTCATTTGTTAGGTTAGGTTGCATCTTCAGCCCCGAATCATTACCAAGATTCCTTCCATGATTTTATCAGCATTTGACAAGTCTCCTACAAGGTTTCTGGTTCAACGCCTAATTCTCTTAATTTTTCAGCTAATTTTTGCCATAACATTCGCTCCTGTTCGAGTTGATATTCAGTTTGTGCGACTCGTTCACTCCCCCATAATAACAGATTGCCCGACTTATCCCACCAACGCAACCAATTAGTAGTAAATTCAGCTTTGGTTCCTTGCCAGACTCCCAAAAATAAGTTAATCTCTGCTATCCAATAACGATTGTTTTCATCAGGTTTTTGTTGTTCATACCTTCCTTGATTCAATCGATAAATTTCTAATTCTCCGGTTTTTGGCTGAAAAATTCCATAGACAGGTACTTGTAAGATTTGCTCGTAAAAATACCATTTTCCATAGGGATAGTGAGGATTGATGGAATACTCACCCCCTTCGGTTTCCGAGATAAACTCTAGGACG
>NZ_JADBTR010000163.1:0-14016 GCF_020246065.1 Microcystis sp. M144S2 | reverse complement strand
GGTAGGAAAGCATGGGGATGAAGGTATGATAGCGAGATATGTAAAAGAACAAGATAAAGAATACCTGCAGCTACACCAAAATCTACAATTGAGTCTATTTTGATTCTGATACCCCGTCCGCTTGCGGCGGGGTAGTTCATCTTTCCCTGCACCATATATTGATGATTTCCTCCTACCAGAGGACCAGAAAATCCCAGCTTTCTCAACTGGCGAATTAACTCTTTCCTTTTGATGGGGGCAAAAGGTGGCATCAGGCGATTTTTTGTTGAGGGGTTAGATTGATACCGTCAACAATCGGTAACTGATGCTGTAAGCGTAGTCCTAAAATAACCCAGCCTTCCAAAACTTCCTGTAACTGTTCCTTAGTAGCTTCGAGGGTTGTTTCATTAGCATATACTCCCTCAAATCCTGGAATTTCTCCATAAAAAGTACCGTCTTCTAGAACTTCATAGGTTGCCAGTTCCATTGCTTGTTTTAGATATTTTGTTAGCATCATTGACAGGAATAAAGCTCGGTGATTGTCTCGAAGATTGTCGATTTGATGATCAGTTGTTTTGACTCTGGCGATAATTTTGCCCTGTTTCTCCAGAAAACGGGTTTATCAAAGAAACCCGTTTTCTAGCTGAGCGACTACAAAATCCATATTTAACTCCATTCAAGTTTAATTTCTTCGACACTACGCATCAAGTCAGGCATCCACACTTGGGTTGTCTTAATCACTGTTCCAATCCTCGAACATCTGCCCAACGCTAGTATAACGCTTAAGACGCTCAGGATGTTTTTCTACTTCTTCAATGGCGGCGAGCGTTTCTGTATTAGGAATTTGAACATCAAAGGGAAAACCTTGATGAAAATCGACATCAGATAAGGCTGGATGCTGAATTTTTTGTAGGAGAAGCTGTTGTTCTTCGTCAGTTAAAGAAAGGATAATTTGAGCAAGGGAATCAATTAGTTTAGTATTGATTGCAGTAGCAGATTGACTCATATAGCGTTTACATTGTTTAATAGTATATTTTTGAATTGGCGATTTATGAGCGGTTGTTTCGACTCTGGCAAATTAAGCTAAAGGAGAGTTTTAAACTCTGCCACTGTCAATCCCGCTTGACGAATGATAGATCTCAGCGTTCCCTTAGCGACTTCTCGATGGTCAGGGATGGTGATGCGTCGATAGGGATAGGCTTTTTGTCTGAGTATGATATGACTTCCTCGCTGCCGATCTAATTCGTAGCCAATCTTGCCCAGTGCTTTAACGACTTGGCGACCAGCGATAGGAGGGAGTTCACTCATAATTTAACCTCTACCAGTTCCTCAGAAATTGGTGGTGGAATCGGTTCATTGTGCGCTTCTAGGCTTTCTAGATATAAAGCAATTGCTTCCTGAATGTTGGCGAGTAACTCTTCCCGGGTATTGCCTTGAGAAATACAGCCGGGTAGGGAGGGAACTTCAGCCACATAAATGCCATCTTCATCTTGCTCAATTAAGACGCGATATTTCATGGGTTTGTCCTTGCTTTGAATTGATTGTTCCAGAAAACGGGTTTCTCAAAGAAACCCGTTTTCTCAGTTCCAATGGCACTTAAACTAATTGTAATCCAACTAATTCCATAATTAAGGCGATCTGCCAAAAGTTCAGAAAAGGGGTTTCTCAAAGAAACCCCTTTTCTTCTCAAAGAAACCCGTTTTCTCAGTTCCAATGGCGCCTAAATGCCGCTCCCGCCCCCAGTAAGCCTAAAGCCAGCAAACCTAAGACAGAACTTGATTCAGGAACAGGAACAGTCTGGGCAAAGCGAACTTCAGAGAGACCAATAGGCCCTGGTGCTGTCCAACCAACGAACCAATTGTTTGCTACATCAATTCTAGCATATTGGGCTTGAATTAAAGGAAAGGAAAAAAGTGTGGCAGGTATGTTGTTCGAAGTGCCTTCGGGAAGTGTTAGGGTTCCTGATACATAAACTGGACTGCTAAAGTCGGAGTTATTGGAGAGAATTAGTGTGAAATCCTTGATTCCGCGATCAGTAGCTGTGGTATTAAAAGCGTTGTAATTCCACAAAGCCAAGGTATCTAAGAACACAGAACTGCCAAAATCAAAATCAAGATTGACATCAGCAGGAGTTGTCCCGATTTCTAAACGTACTCCCCAGAAATTAGACAAATCGGTACCTCCGACGTGCTGTTGCTGCAAAGCGTTTCCAGGTCCAGTCAACCCATTGCCGTTGGCAGTGTTGACTAAGGCTCCAATCGTGGGAGTAGCAGTGCCTGCATTAAGCGTTAAGGTTGGAGTGGGATTGTAGATGATCGGCAGCGCTTGGACGGGGAGGATAGTCATTCCAGCGATCGCGCTAACTGTGCCAGCGAAGACAACACCAGCCAGAGAGAGAGATTTGAAGTTAGTTGTAAAATTCATGGGCAATTTTGGGCAAATTCCACCAGCATTTTACCCCCCCCCCCCCCGATTTTTGTCAAATATCGCTTTTTTAAGTCCAGAAGACGGGTTTCTCAAAGAAACCCGTTTTCTCAGTGCGATCGCTTGGGGAAGATCGGGTTTAGGATATTTGTAATGTTTGATACAAATCTCTCGATCATCTGTTCTTAAGATTAAGGCTGGTGTTGCTCATTGATCGGAAAAGAGGCCGGCGCAAGCAGATAAAAACCGCAGAGAAGCTTGTGCCGTGGGATCAAAATTATTAAGCGGAGAATAGCCTCTGACCGGAATTCAACATCAAAATCAGTAGGAAACTTGTCATCGCCTAAGTAAAGTAACCCTTCATCCACGACACAACAAAATAGGAAAAATACTTATGAGTTATGGAACGCGTGTTCAAGCTATCTCTCAAGTAACGGATCGTAAACCCCTACCTAGCAAAATTCCTCAGCGTTTAGAGGCCCTGTGGGCAACCGATGTTTTTACCCTGAGCAAAATGCAGGCCAGTCTTCCCAAAGATGTATTCAAATCGGTCAAAAACACGATTTTAACCGGGGGAAAATTAGACGTTTCCATCGCCAGTGCGGTAGCGGCTGCGATGAAGGATTGGGCCACGTCCAAAGGGGCGCTGTACTATGCTCACGTCTTCTATCCGATGACCAACGCCACCGCCGAAAAACACGATGGTTTTATCTCCGTGCAGAGCGACGGTTCAGTGATCACAGAATTTACGGGCAAAGTCTTAGTACAGGGGGAACCGGACGGGTCCTCCTTTCCTAACGGCGGCCTTCGCTCCACCTTTGAAGCGCGGGGTTACACCGCTTGGGATGTCACCAGTCCGGCCTACGTCATGGAGACGGATAATGGTGTCACCCTGTGTATCCCCACGGTTTTCATCTCTTGGACAGGAGAGGCCCTCGACAAAAAAACGCCGCTTTTACGCTCGATTTCATCGATGAGTAAAGCCGCCACCAGGGTGCTTAAGCTCTTAGGACATACGGAGGTCGCCCCCGTTAACTCCAGCTGCGGCGCTGAACAGGAATATTTCCTAGTCGATGCTCATTTTGCCCATAGTCGCCCCGATTTATTGCTCACCGGTCGCACCCTATTTGGTAAACCCGCCGCTAAGGGTCAACAGTTCGACGATCATTATTTTGGCGCGATTCCCGAACGGGTTCAGGTGTTTATGCAGGAAGTAGAGGAAAGAATGTATCGCCTCGGCATTCCGGCCAAAACCCGCCATAATGAAGTCGCTCCCGGACAGTTCGAGATTGCGCCCTTTTTCGAGGCTGCTAACGTGGCCAGTGACCATCAGCAGTTAATTATGACTTTGCTGAAAAGTACGGCTAAAAAACACGGTTTTGTTTGCCTACTGCATGAAAAACCCTTTGCAGGAATTAATGGTTCGGGAAAACACGTTAACTGGTCCGTCGGCAACGCTACCCAGGGCAATCTGTTGGATCCGGGCGATACTCCCCACGCTAATATGCAGTTTTTGTTATTCTGTGGGGCGGTGATTCGTGGCGTTCACAAGTACGGGGCGCTTTTACGCGCAGTGGTGGCTACCGCCAGCAATGATCACCGTTTGGGGGCAAATGAAGCTCCTCCCGCCATTATTTCGGTATATTTGGGCAGTCAGTTAGAAAAGGTATTCGACCAAATTAGCCAAGGACAAATTGAGGGTTCTGATGCTCCGGGGTTGATGGATCTCGGTGTCGATACCCTGCCGGTATTCCCCAAGGACCCTGGCGATCGCAATCGTACCTCTCCTTTTGCTTTTACGGGCAATCGCTTTGAATTCCGCGCCGTGGGTTCTAATCAGTCAGTTTCCGGGCCGCTGGTGGCGATGAACACGATTCTAGCGGATTCCCTGACTTGGGTGGCGGATAACCTAGAAAGCCGGATGAAAGCCGGGGAAGACCTCAATACTGCCGCCGAGGCTGTTCTCAAGGAGATCATGGACAAACACAGAAATGTGATCTTCGGAGGTAACGGATATTCCCCGGAATGGCACAAAATGGCGGTAGAAGAGCGGGGTTTAGCCAATCTGCGCACCACTGCCGATGCTTTACCCGTGCTGAAAGCCGATTATATTGAAGAACTGTTTACCCGCATGGGTGTGTTTACCCCCGTTGAACTGGAAAGTCGTTTTGATGTCTATGCGGAACAGTATTTGCTGGCCATCGAAGTGGAGGCGGAACTGGTGGTAAGTATGGCTAAAACGATTATTTATCCCGCTGCTGTTCGCTACTTGTCGGAATTGTCTTTGGCGATCTCTAATGCGGCGGCGATCGGCATCGAGATCAATAAGGAAAACGCCCAAACCCTCTCGAATCTGATTAAGTTAATGATGGATAGCGTTGGCAAACTGAGTGAGGCCATGGCTAAAGACGATTTTGACTCGATCGAGGAACATATGCAGTATTCCGCTCAAACGATCCGTCCCTTGATGGATAAGGTGCGCGAATATGCTGACACACTGGAAGGGGAAGTGGCCGACAATTTCTGGCCGCTGCCTACCTATCAAGAAATGTTGTTTGTTAAATAACATGACGGCAAGGAGGGGGTAAATAGGCTGAAAAAATGATTAGCCACCCCCTTCTTTTTATCTCTGGTAGTTTTAAGTTATGTTAAGAAAAGTAAATATAAACTTAAAACTACCATGGTATTAACTCCGACAATTGGCGAAAAATCCTATAATCGTCAGGATTGGCAAAAAGGCTATCAATCCCAACCTAACGAGTACGATTACGAGGTAGAAGACATCGAGGGGCAAATTCCCCCCGATTTACAGGGTACAGTCTTTAAAAACGGCCCCGGTTTACTCGATATCGCTGGCACGGCGATCGCTCATCCCTTCGATGGGGATGGTATGATCAGCGCGATTAGCTTCAACCATGGGCGCGTACATTATCGTAATCGTTTTGTTAAAACTGAGGGTTATCTCCAGGAACAGAAAGCGGGAAAACCCCTTTATCGCGGTGTTTTCGGCACGAAAAAACCGGGGGGAATTTTCGGCAATGCTTTTGATTTGCGTCTGAAAAATATTGCTAATACTAATGTTATCTACTGGGGTGATAAATTACTGGCACTTTGGGAAGCGGCCGAACCCCATCGCCTCGATGCTAAAACCCTTGATACTATTGGTTTAGACTATCTCGATGGTATCTTGGAAAAAGGCGATTCTTTTGCCGCTCATCCTCGCATCGATCCCGCTTGTATCTTCGATAATCATCAACCTTGTCTGGTAAATTTTGCCATTAAAACGGGTTTGTCGAGTGCCATTACTCTCTACGAAATTAGTCCCACGGGTAAGTTATTACGTCGTCATACCCACAGTGTACCGGGCTTTTGTTTTATCCACGATTTTGTTATTACTCCCCACTACGCCATCTTTTTCCAAAACCCGGTTGGTTATAATCCTTTTCCCTTTCTTTTTGGGTTAAAAGGTGCGGGAGAATGCGTCATTAATCAACCGGACAAGTTAACTAAGATTATTATTATCCCCCGGGATCCTAACAAAGGAGAAGTGAAAGTTTTAGAAACTCCATCAGGTTTTGTCTTCCATCATAGCAATGCTTTTGAACAACTTGCCCCGAGCTACGTCGAAGGGGGGGAGAAAATTTATATTGATTCTATTTGTTATCAATCCCTACCACAACTGGATTCAAATAGCAATTTTCAATCGGTAGATTTTGATAGTTTAGCTCCAGGACATCTGTGGCGATTTACACTAAATTTATCAGAAAATACCGTTACAAGAGAATGTATTCTAGAGCATTGTTGTGAGTTTCCCAGCATTAATCCTGCAAAAGTTGGTCGAGATTACCGTTATTTATACATCGCTGCCACTCATCATGCCACTGGTAATGCTCCTTTGCAAGCAATCTTAAAACTGGACTTATTAACGGGAGAAAAACAATTACATTCTTTTGCTCCCCGGGGATTTGCGGGTGAACCAATTTTTGTGCCTAAACCCGATGGAATTGCTGAAGATGATGGTTGGTTATTGGTAGTCACCTACGATGCAGCCAATCATCGATCGAATATGGTAATCTTAGATGCTAAAGATATCACTAATTCCCTAGGGGTTATCCATCTTAAACATCATATTCCCTACGGGTTACACGGTAGTTGGACCGGACAATGTTTTTAAGTTAATTGTCTAGGGGTGGATTGAAAACCCACCTTGACTAAACTTTACTCTTGAGAGCCTTCTTGTAGTAGCCAAAAACCGGCGAAGGATTCCGATTCAGGGTTAGATTGAACGGCTAAAAAATGCAGATCATTGGCTTTTTGTTTAGCTTCTTCAAAATTTTTGGCTTCGGTTAAAGTCTCGGTATTAGTGACATTGACGAGAATCCAACTATCACTAGCACCCGTTTCTAAACGTAGCACGGGACGGGAACTGGTTTCTAACTTTAAATAGGCCATTTCTAACCCTGACATCCAACCAGCTAGGGGTAAAGCGCGGGGGGAAAAAATAACTAAACCGGGGATTTTTAGATTCTCATCTAATCCCATCCCTAGTATAGGCAAATTTTCTCCGAAGCTAATATCCCAATCTTTTAAATCATTAAAAGAAGACAATTCTAGCGTGACAAAAGCCCATTTATCTGCCTTATCTCCCCGGACAGCATCGGGAAGGGGAACAGCATTTAAAGGAGGATAATTCACGGAAGCGGTTTTAGTTAAATTTTGATCATAACCAACTTCTTGGGGGTAGAAATTAACCATTCTTTCTTCTATCCATCTCGTTAAAGCATGAGTGCGACGACTAGGGGAAGCGGGAATACCGATATCCTCACAAGCTTTGCTAATCATGTTATTCATCTGACGACGGAAAAAGCGAATTTTTTTGGGAGTTACTCCCGCTGCCTTGATAGCTGCAGTAATTGCCTCTGATAACCATTGGGAATTAACCATCGTATTAGGACAATAACTGGCATATTTAAATATTGTATCGGAGGAGCGATCGATTGTTGCCGGAGTTTCACAGATTAATAATTCCCATCTTTTTTTATTATTTTCATCCACCACCGGCCGCGAATAAAAATCAAGTTCCCAAATAGTCATATTTTTTTTAGTTATCAGTTATCAGTTATCAGTTATCAGTCATCAGATTTGAGTTTTCAGTGAACAATATTAAGTGGCAAGTTCCGAGATGTCTTTTCACTGATTACTGTTTACTGATTACTGCTCACCGAAAAATCCCCTATTCTCGACAACAGTACGAACGCGGTAGATAGGACGTTTTTGGGATTCATGGTAAGTTCGCATCAAAATTTCTGCCAAAAGACCAAAACAGAGTAATTGTACCCCAGTTAAAAAGAATAACACGGCCAGGATTAACAAAGGTCGATCGCCGATGTCTTGTCCGAAACCGAGTTTGAGAATAGTCAGATAAGTGCCTAAAATAATCCCCACTACCATCGATAACAGTCCATAGAGTCCAAAAATGTGCATCGGACGGGTGAGGAACTTTTTCATAAAAAAGACAGTAAATAAGTCCATAATCACGCGAATTGTGCGATCTAAACCATATTTACTCTGTCCGAACCGTCTAGCGTGGTGATTAACGGGAATTTCGGTTATTTTTGCCCCTTCAATAAAAGCTAACGCGGGTAAAAAGCGATGTAATTCCCCGTAGAGATTCATATCGGCGATTAATTCGGCTCGATAGGCTTTCAAAGAACAACCGTAGTCCTGTAATTTGACCCCTGTTACCTTTGCTATCAGCCAATTAGCTATTTTTGAGGGTAAAAGCCGTTTTACCTGGTCATCTTGGCGATTTTTGCGCCAGCCACTCACTAGGTCATAACCTTCCTCTAATTTGGCCAATAATAGGGGTATATCATTGGGATCGTTCTGTAAATCGCCGTCAAGGGTAACGATGACCTGTCCCGTGGCATAATTAAATCCGGCAGCCATGGCGGGGGTTTGTCCGTAGTTGCGTCGCAATATTACCGCCTTGAGATCATCGCGATTTTTAGCTAAATTAGTTAAAACCTCGGTGGAACCGTCCTTAGAACCGTCGTCAACACAGATAATCTCGTAGTTAATTTGATAAGAACGCAAAATCGAGGCGATACTCTCCACGAGATGGGGAATACTGTCCACTTCGTTATAAATGGGAACCACTACCGATAAAGTCTGGATGGCAGCCTGCGGGTTTGGTTCGTTGACACTGATGGACGGTGTAATCGGGTACATATTTGACTGACGCGGGGGCCTTCTGGGGCGATTGTATCACAATTCAGTTATCAGTTATCAGTTATCAGTCATCAGTTATCAGATGTGAGTTGTCAGTTCACTGATTACTGATTACTGTTCACTGTCCACTGTTCCCTGAAAATACCCCCCACTTCCCACTTCCCACTTCCCATTATCCACTCCCTGTTCCCTGTTCACTGCTCCCTGTGTGCTTTTTGGCTAAAATTGCCTGACGAAAACCTAAGACGACGAGAATATTGGAGAGGGTGAGGAAAAGTTCGGCACTGCCGTGTAACCAATCGACGTTAGCTAATTCTTGACCATAGTGGATTTTGGCGTAGATACCGGCAGGAATGGTGATAAAAACGAAGATTAACAGCACATAAAAGCCAATTAGGGCTAAACGGGGCATTTTTCCTGAACGAGTGACAAACCAAAGAAACCCCAGATAGGGAAACAGGGAAATGGCAAATAAACTCTCTTTATTCATTGTTAACGCTAATTTTACTGGAACGCCACAGCCACCAACCGGCAGCACAGAGGGTAAAATTTCCTAAGACAGTCATGGCTGCCTGTAGGGTGACTAACCAGGATAAGGCACTGATATTATCAAAAAAATGCCATGTACAGGCACACATGGCCCCAATTAAAGCGGGTAACATTCCCCAAGATAACATTCGCCACGATCGATCACTACTGATGTCGCTATAGGTCCAGACTAACCAGATTGCCGCTATCCATTCTACGACACTCGATACATGAACCATCCACGTCGGTATTGATAAAGCATTCATTTTTTTTATAGTTATCAGTTATCAGTGGGTAAGTTATCAGTTATCAGATTTGAGTTTTAAGTGAGCAGTATTAAATAGAAGTTTCCTACTCTCTTATCTCGTTCCCATGTTCTACCTGAAGGATATTTTAAGAGCCTTAAATATTGTGTGTCAAGGCAGAGCCTTGGCACCAGCAAAACTTTCTAGCCATTTAATCACCTGTTGACCTAAACTAACATTGTTTAATCGATCAATCTCGCGAATGCCAGTGGGACTGGTGACATTAACTTCGGTGAGGTAGCCACCAATCACATCTAATCCGACAAAATATAGGCCATCTTCTCGTAATTTTGGGGCTAAAGTGGCACAGATTTCTAATTCTCGATCAGTGATTTCTGTTTTTGCCACTCGTCCACCCACTGCCATATTACCGCGAAATTCCGAACCAGTGGGAATGCGATTAACTGCCCCGATTGGTTCACCATTGAGGACAATAATGCGTTTATCTCCTTCTTTGGCAGCTGGTAAATAATCTTGAATCATTACCGGTTCTTGTCCCCATTTTGTGCTAATTTCAATCATTGAATTGAGATTGCGATCTTCGGGACTAAGAAATAAAATTCCCTCCCCTGCTTTCCCCCCTAAAGGTTTCATAACTGCCGCACCTTTTTGATTGACAAATTCCCTAATCGTTGCTTTATCTTGGGAAACAATTGTAGCGGGCATTACCTGAGCAAAGTGAATAGTATATAACTTTTCGTTGGCATGGCGTAAACCCCTAGTTGAGTTAATTACTTGGGTTTTTTGTGGGTCGATCAGATCTAATAAATAGGTGGCATAAAGATAGGCAATCGTCACGGGTGGATCTTTTCGCATCCAGACAAAATCGAAGTTTTCTAGGCAGGTAAAAACTGTCTCTTGTCTTTGATACCACTGAGATGCAGCCACCCAATGATTATCTTTTAACCCCACAGGAACCAGTTCAATTTTAGTTAGTTTTGCCCAAGCTTTTCCCGCAATCGCACTGAGATCTGTGATGGAAGTCATCCAGACTTCATGGCCTAATAATTGGGACGCTTCCATGATAGCTACACTGGTATCATGGCCCGGATCGAGATGCTCGATCGGATCGATAATAAAGGCTAGTTTCATTAATAGTTTTTATCCTTAATTCTGCAACAGGGGAGCTAAACCACCACTTCTATCTAAAGCATAGATGTCATCGCAGCCCCCGATGTGTTGATCGTTTATAAAAATTTGTGGTACACTTGTACGGCCATTGGCTCGATCGGACATTTTGGCTCGCGCTTGTTCATCACCATCGATACAATATTCGGTAAACTCCACTCCTTTTTTCTTGAGTAATGCTTTAGCGCGGATACAGAAAGGACAGGAACTCCAAGTATAGATCTCAACATTAGCGGCCATAAAATTTATCTCCCTTCTTTACATATCTTAAATTTTAGCCGATAAGTACCTAAGCAAAATTAATTACACATATCTAACCACCTCTTGCCTCTTGCCTCTTGCCTATCTTCACTAGGAAATTAATTTTGCACGACTACTTAACCGAGCAGTGATCTTCCTTCAGGTCAGAAAACGCCAATTAGGGCGATTCCACTGATATATTCCTTGTATTTCCCATTCTTCACCGTTTTGAAAGCGAATACGGCAACTAACAGGGCGATAATCATCTTCACTTTCATTTACTTCTATTACCTCACAGGGAAACCAGTCGCAACTATCGGCAGCGTCTGCGGGAATCCATTCCCATAATCCATTAGACACCTCGATCGCATCTCCTACCTGTAATTTTTCTCTGGTTAACCTTAATTTTTGTAAATATTCTTGCCAATGAATCGGTTTTATGCTATTCAACCAAGCCAAGCCATACCGATCGCGGATAAATTGTACCGCACCGGAAGGGCGATCATTAAGCCAATCATTGAGGAGGGAACTTTTCCAAGCTAAATTTTCCCGTTCTTGTTTGAGGATAAATTCCAGCAAAATCTCCCTTTGCATAGATGTTAATTCGTCGAGGGGATTGCCATCAGCGAGGGAATTTCGCTCAAAAAACACCTCTAACAAAATTTCTTTTTGTTGTTGATTGAGAGGACAGGACAAAGCTTCACACTGGAGAAAAGCCGCTTTGAGAGTGGTTTCAATCTCATCTCGATCCATGAGAGTCCTAAAAAAGCTGATTTCAAAGGGTGACGATCCACGATAATCTAAGTATTGGGGAAATCATACCGTAAAATCACTGATCTATGACACCACGCTCGCTCACCGTTTTACTGCTTTCTGCTCTCTTCTGGCTGTCTAGCTTGCTTATCATCCCTATTGCTCAAGCTTTGACCCCAATTCAACTATTAGATGTATCTTATAAAGACTGTCCCCCCGAATTAGCCGAGGGGAGTGTCACCAGTGGGGGAACCAGTTTTCCGGCTAATTGTTTTTTAATCACCGGCAAAGCTAAAAATAATTCTGGAAAAACCGTCTATGATGCCGATGTTTTTGGTCGGATTTACGATGCTAACGGGGAACCGGCTTTACAAAATCGTAGCCGGGTGGGGGCAATTCCCGAAGTGCCACCGGGGATTAGTGATTTCGAGATCAGAATTTCTGTTTCTACCAATCAACCAACCCCCCTGCGACTGGAAAAATTCAAAGCTTCCGGTTTTACCAGTAGTGTGGATCCGCGGATTTAGAAACTGCTGCTGACCAAACTGCTGGCCCCTGTGGCTACGACACTCTGAACAACGTTGAGCAGCAGGAATGCGAGAATCGGGGACAAGTCCATCCCGCCTAGGGGTGGGATAATCGAGCGAAAGAGGTTTAAATAGGGATCGGTAATCGGACTGAGAAAAGACATAATCTGATAGGCCCAACCGGCATTTTGGAACCAAGTCAGTAAAACCCTAACAATTAGGATTACCGAGTAAATTTGCAGGAAATTGTTGATTATCGTCAAAATAAACCCTATATCGCTCATAAATAAATCTTTCCTCAAGAGGGCGTGATGGTTAGTTTAGCTTTGATCTTACCAAAAAAATGGTCTTTAGTTACTCTCGCCGCCTTATCTGACTGGTTTTAACCAGCTATCGGCATTCATCGGGGTTGACGGACACCGGGTAAGAAAACTGGATACAGCAGTTTTCTTAATAGTGAGGTACGAAGTTTTCCTTTTGGGGAGACTCGGATTGTTCAAGTAGTTTTTCCATAACCTTTGTATTCTGCGCACAAGTGAGATGCTCCCGAGTATTTACCGAATCACTACCTCTCAGGAGTGATAGGCAATTGATTAATAGCGATAATTGCCGTGCGATAAAGCGAGGTAAGAAAATAGACTCTTTCTGGTTAATCTGGTCTTAACTTTGCCCCAAATCCTTCTAAAACAGTGATACCAACGGAAGGGGATAAAATCCACAAGCGAGGGGCATTATCTTCATTGTATGGCATAGAACGAGTTAGTTAGGACGCTTTCAATTTTCAAACTCTTATCGGTCAAGGGTTTCAGCGATTGATTGTCCTAACCACCCCGCTCTTTGCTATAGCTCTGATTTTCCCGTTTAGCTTGTCTTTGCAGTTCGGATAAAATCGCCAAAAGTTTCGCTAAACAATTGCGAATCTCGCTACGGTTGGGAGGATTGCGATAGGGTTCAATTAAGACAGTATTAAGGACTATTCTGCCTAATAATCCCAGATAATCGGGGTTGGGTTCGGGATTGGGGGAAAAAAATCAATCTATCTGTCGGGTTTCATCGCTGACTTCTTTGCTGATTTCGACGGTTCCCAGGGGAGAAAGTAATTGTTCAAGGTAATTTTTGGCAAATTAGTCATGGGGTTTCATGAAGTTTCTTGAATAGCTCGTCGGACCTGTTCTAAGTCTAAATCCAAAGCTTGAGCGATTTGTTCCACACTTAAACCCAAAGCAAGCAAACGGGGAATAGATTCCAGTTTTCCTTCCTGTCGTCCTTCCTGTCGTCCTTCCCGTTTAGTTGCTTCCTTCCATTCCTGATAGGTTTGAGATAAAGTCATAAACACCTCTCTATCCTCAGTTTCTAGGATGTTATTTATTTCCATACTAACCCGCCAACTAATCAATAATTCCAGCACATTTTCCCGGAAAGCATTACCTTGAGGTAATTCTAACAATTCTCGCACCGCTTGGTCTTGAGTTTTTCCCCGTCCTAATAATCTTAACCAAAGAGTCTCAGCAGTCACAGGCAATTGATTAATAGCGATAATTGCCGTGCGATAAAGCGAGGGAAGAAAATAGACTCCTTCTGGCCAATCTGGTCTTAACTTTGCCCCAAATCCTTCTAAAACAGTGATACCAGCCGAAGGGGATAAAATCCACAAACGAGGGGCATTATCTTCATTGTAGCTCTGATTTTCCCGTTTAGCTTGTCTTTGCAGTTCGGATAAAATCGCCAAAAGTTTCGCTAAACAATTGCGAATCTCGCTACGGTTGGGAGGATTGCGATAGGGTTCAATTAAGACAGTATTAAGGACAATTCTGCCTAATAATCCCAGATAATCGGGGTTGGGTTCGGGATTGGGGGAAAAAAATAAATCTATCTGTCGGGTTTCATCGCTGACTTCTTTG
>NZ_JADBTR010000162.1:0-39639 GCF_020246065.1 Microcystis sp. M144S2 | reverse complement strand
CGAAAACGGCTTTACGATATTTGGCTGGGAACACTAAATGATATAGCAAAACACTTACATTATGGCTCTTATGGATGTATTCACTCATTTTTCTATTATACGCCGCGAGCGGCGGGGAATTAGACCCGAAGAGATTAAAATAGCGAATATAACGGCTTTGCGATTTCTCTCTAGTTGCCGTGTTAAGTTTTTTCGTTCTTCCTCAAAACGATTCAGTCTGCGCTCAATTTCCTCTAACTTAATTTCTTGTTTCGAGTTCTTAGTCTCAAGATTTTGTATATTAGATATAAGAGTTTCTAAATCTGCTTGTATTGTATCTTTTTCCTTTTGTAAGGTTGTCTGAAATTCCTCTAATTTTTGATCATAGGATTCTACAATCTCAGAAATTTTTAAATAATTACTTTCAACAGCTAATAACTGTTCTAGCTTAACATCAAAACTATTAAACTGAGTTGGTAATCGGTTAACTTGTTCTGACAAATCACCAGAATTATAAAAAGTATCTAATTCAGGAGAGTTTCCTACATCAGAGAAAACTTTGTAGACACATACATAACTGTAGCTAGTCTTCTCTCTTGGAATTAGTCCATCTTCTCCTGTTAGTAAATTTTCTCTTAAAATTGATGGTAGTTTTAAGGAAGATTTAAAGTCATTGCCACCAGCAAATTGTCTAAATATTTCTTGATTATATTCTCGTTTACTTTCTAATTTTGTGTATGAAATTTTACTTTGTATCTGCCTTTCCATATTTTGGGCTATTTTATGTTTTTTTAAATCATTAATCAATAGTAAACTTCTTTCTGGTTGATAATTAAGCAAAAAAATAATGCTTTGTAATTGATTAGTTTTAAGTTCATTTAAGCAATTTTGAAGCATAAAAATATCAGTGCTTTCAATTGTAGGCATTATCTTCGTTACATCCTTAACATAATTTATATTTAAAGTACGAGTTAACAAGGCAAAATGATAGTCTTTAAAGCAATTGTTGATTATATTTTTAGTGATGTCTTGACTCGTTCGCCAAGTATCAGAATATAGGTCGTAGGAATAGATAACTATAGATTTTACTTCTGGGTAAAATTGTCGTACAAAACTTAATAAACCAAGAGCTTCAGGTGCAGCACCCGCACAAAATAAACAAACTTTGAGATGTTTTTTGTCAAAAACTAGCTGCATCAAACTAGGGTCTTTTTGTTGCAAGCTTTCCAAAGCTCGATAAGTCATTTCTACATAATGAGGATAGTAAGCCAGTAAGTAAGCAGCCTGAGTGTTATAATTAGAATAATCTACACTTACATGATTAGTATGAAAACTACTTCTTAGTCGTTTAACATCAGGTTGCAAAGATTGTAAGTAAGATTGAATATTAAGACTTTTTCCCTGGGATTTATTCAGAGAACTTAAATTTTCTAGAATTAAATCATATAAGTTGTCAAGTTCGTTCATGGTTAGATAATAGTCCTGAAAGTAAGATTAATTCTCGCAGAAATATTGTGATTAGTTTTGGGTAATTGATGCAACCAGTGGTGTTGAGTTGCTCCGCGCATGATGAGCAAACTACCTGATGTTAGATCAAGATTGATAATATCTTCCTCCTGTTTGTGTTTAAGTGAAAATCTCCTTGTACTTCCAAAACTAACCGATGCGATAACTGGATTTTTGCCTAATTCTGGTTCATCATCACTATGCCAAGCGACGCTATCTCGACCATCTCGATAAAAATTCAGAAGCACGCTGTTAAATTTCGTACCTGCTAGAGTTTCCGCTCTCTCTTTAATATATAATAAGGTATCTGTCCAAGCCAGAGGATTCATATTAATTCCTGAATAAGTATAGGATTTATCTGAATCGCCATACCAAGCAGTTAATCGAGGTAGAGGTAAGGTTTGCCCCATCATTTTTATATAATCCTGTCGCCAAGCTATCTCATTTTGTAAAATATTTAGCAAATATTCACTTTGTTTATCATTAAATATTTCTTGGTAAAAAACAACTTCACCGTCTCGATTAATTAATGTTTCTCCAATGGTTGATTCTAGAGGATTAACTTTGATAAATTCTCTAATTCCTTGCTGACGATAACGACTAAACCACTTGTATAATGTGCTATAGCTATAATCTGAAAATTGAGCAAACTGTCTAATATTATAAGACTGAGATGTTTTAAAATCAATCAATGCTTGTATCGGCTGAGTTTTTTCGGCCTCTAGCAGATAGACTTTTAAAAGAGAGATAGATTCTTTGATATGCAAAGTTTTATATTTGCTCATAGATAGAAGAAAAAATTAAAACATTTTGATATTAATTATCTACTGATGAATAATTAAACTTTCTAAACTGGTTTGTAAATCTTGGGTTAATTGTGCTACGGCCGAGCGTCGATCACTTTTATAATCGCCATAGCGCTCGGATACGGAAATAGGTTTACCAATAGTTATTATAGCTTTTTGTTGACCAATTTGGGGACGGAAAAAGGGATTACCTCCCTTAATTCTTGTCACTAAATCCCAGAGTAAGAGAATTGTCTCGGCAAATCTTTCTACGGTGGGTTTTTCTTTGACATAATAACCAGTTACTGACACGAAACTTTCCACAATTCTCATGTGCCACATTTTTAAATTAGCTTCATCGGCCAGGCGATCAGCTAATCCTAATTCAAGGGGAGAAATAGAATGAGTGGGTTTTAATTCTTCCCGATAAATGCGTTCCCATCCTGCTTGTTCCAAACGACGACAGCGATCGATTACATTACCATTAGGAGAAACATTAAAATACTTTTCTACGGTTTGTAAGGCCACATCTAATAAATTGGCTAAACGTTTGGCTAGGGTTTCGTTTGGATCATCACCATTGGCAGGCACTACTGGCAAAGATTGATAGTAGAAATCTCGATAAAAATCCTCCATTAAAGATAATAATCTTTCTCCTAACCGAAAAAGACGCTCGTATAAAACCTTTTCTTTTGAGGATGAATTCGGGATTGTTTCTAAACCGCTATCGGTTTCTAAATTAGTTAAAATTTGCTCGATTTCTGGCCACACTGGAGTCAAATAAAAATACTGAATACCAATAGGTAAAATAATTACTTCCTGCTGTTGTTTAGCTTTTTTGACATCATCCACACCCCAAAAAGCCAATTGAGAAATACCCGGTTCAATAGCACTGACAAGCTCATTATGTCCGTTAGTTGCCCCTTCCGGAGCGGCAGCTAGAGGATAATCTCCTTCTAATAATAAACGACGAGCCGATCGCAATCCGATTAAATCGGCTTTTCCCCGTTGAATTGGTGTGCCACCTAACTTAGAATATAACCATCCTACCCTTTCTCCAGCCCATAAAGGAATCCCTCGATCGTACATAAAATGAGCGTGAATGGGTGCTGGTAATTTTATTCCTAACTCTTTGGCTTTTTTGGGTACTAATTTCCACAAAAGATAGGCCATACAGTAGGGATCGTTAATACTGGGATGACGAAAAGCCAGCAGTAAACGGACTTTTTTCTCTTGACTTTTTTGATAAAATGTGATTAAAGTTTCTAGATTGGCGGCGGAAATTTCTCTTAAATTGGTTTTAGTTTGTAACCAGAGAGGTAAAAAGATTTGACATCCCCTTAAAAGCAAGGGATTAAGGTCAGGGTGGATAAATTCGAGGGGGGGTTGTGCGCCCAAAGATAGATTAGACATATAAGTAGTCGTGCCAAATAAATTTCCTGGTTGAGACAGTTATCAGTTATCAGTTATCAGTTATCAGATTTGAGTTTTCAGTTCACTGTTTACTGTTTAAGGAAGAATAAAAGAAAAATCTGATCAATAATTACCCACTGTCCAAAAGGTAATCAAAGCAGCAAACAGGTGTCGCGCTAGATTTCAAATACACTGGGATTACAGGCTCCCTCAACCGTGAAAGGAGAAATTAACCGACTTTGAGGGAGGAGGAACACCAGTAGTTTACCTCCTCACCTAAACAAATACAGCTATACTATAGCTCTATCCCCATTTCTCGCAAACGAGCCGCCAGCTGTTGAGAACGCTGTCTTTCCTCTTCCAGAGCTTGCTGAGTAGCATTTAATTGCTCCTGTGCTGCAGCCGCTTGCTCCTGGGCTGCGGCTGCTTGCTCCTGGGCCGCTTCTTCTGGCAAGGGGATTAAATTGCCTTCTGGGTCATAAAATCTCGCCCAAATTGCCGTTTCTCGGTCAATAGTCCCCTGCCAAGTTCCCAACCAATAGCCTAAGCTTTCGCACCATAACCAGCCGCGCTCGTTTCGTTCTAAAGAATGGTAGCGTTGGTCGGCCCCTAAATGCCATCCTTGTAAAGAATTGCCATCGAAAGGATCGTAGATGAAATAATCTGGCGTGCGGAAGGTTCCCTCATAAATGGCTTTTTTTCGCACTTTATCGGTTCTGGCGGTACTAGGAGAGGTTAATTCTACGATAACGTCGGGATAACGTCCCTCTTCTTCCCAAATTACCCAACCCTGTCGCTCTCTCTTGCCATCGACATTGAGGACAGCGAAGAAATCTGGCCCGCGAAAATCGCGATTTTTCGCCTGTTCACGGCTGAAATAAATAAACATATTGCCACCGGTGTAGAAGTCGTCTCGTTCGCCGTAACCCTGCTGTAGGGAGCGAATCAAGACATTCATGGCAATGCGGTGTCGGTTGCTTTCCAATGGTTCACCATCATCAAAAATTAAGTCTGTGGGGGGTGGGGGGGGTTCCCAGAAGTCCTCGAAATCTTCTTCTATCAGTGCCGGAGAGGTGGCAGTTTCGTCGCTTTTGGCAATCGTCATTTTTTCGGCCTCTCTAGGTGGGAGTATCCATGTTTTTGCTGATTATTGATCCTATGTTACATCAGAATTTAGGAGTGAGGAGATAGATGTTAGGAGTTGAGGAAATTATCTTGGCTTAACAATGATCAAAACTTTTCTTCTGGGTGCGTTACATCGGGCTAACACACCCGACTAATATCCTTAAGCTAACCAAAAAACTTGGCTTTATCTTTAACTAATTTTGTCCCGATTCCGGCGGCAATGACTTCGGAGAGAATGCTAATTAAACGATAGATCGCAACGGTGACAAGTACGTTAGCAGCGGGAAATTTTTCTGTGTCTAAAAGTGCGATTACTGTAGCTTCAAACACTCCTAGTCCTCCCGGCGCTCCGGGGACAACTAAACCCAATAACCAAGCAAAACTAAAGGTTCCTAGTAGGGGTAAAATCTGAGCGGGGGTAATCATTTTTAATACCATCCAAGCTAAAATAAAACCCGCACCGCGCCACAATAAAAATCCAGTTTCACCCAAGAGGGGGACGAGAGGATATTTAGTTAGATAAACAGGTTCTTGAGCAATCTTTTTCTTTTTGCTAAGGATTTTGAGAGGATAATTTAAAAATTTGGGATGAATGCCAATTAAAATTAATCCTAAAACTAATATCTGTATCCCTAGACTTGAGCTAGATTTCATCCAACCTAAACCACTAGCAATAACTGCTATGGCTAAGGCTGCACATACCAGTAATAAAAGTTCTAATAAAACGCTTAAACTAGCGGTTCCCCAATCACTTCCTGCTTTATTAATTGCCACGATGCGAGCATAAAAGTGACCGATATTACCGGGTAGATATTTTCCTAAATTGGTAATCATATAGATGCCAATTCCTGCGGAGGTTTTAATCGGTTGTTGATAGCTTTTGAGTATCCATGTCCACACCCATCCTGCCCAAATTTGAGCAATAACGGTGGTTACAAGTGCCAAGAAAAGAAATAACCAGCCATGATTTTCAATTCTAACTGAGGTGACGTTATCCCAGTTATTTTTAAGGTTACTGAGAACAAAAAATAAGGTTCCCCCAATAATCAGCCAACGTAGAAACTTTTTCAGCATTTCGTTTTTTCCTTTATTCATTTTCTGGAGGAAACCAATCGAGATCAAGGAGATTTTCTAAACTGTAGGGACATTCCCCAGGAAAACTAACTTGATTATCGGTTTTTTCTCTAACATAATTTAAGGCTTTCTGATAAATGCGAGGTAATTCTTGAGTGAGATAATTGCGGAGATTAGTAGTTAAATAAGTATCGATCTGGTTTTTAAAATTGACAATTTCTGAGCGCCAATGACTACGATTATATGTTCTTTCATCTTCCCAAAATTGTAGGAGTAAACAATGTCTGATAATTTGCTCTAATAAACTGGCAACACGAAACTTTTTCTCGCTTCCTAAATCTTCTAACTCCTCGATTAAGTTTTCTAAATCTAAAGCTTCATATCTTTTATTCTTCAAAAGTTCTATAGTTTCTTCTAACCAGAGGTAATCATCAATTTCGTAGAGAGTTTTTAAGTTGAGAATAACAGTCATTTTTTATCTCCTTGATGATAAGATGGCAGGCAATTAGGATCGAGAAGTTCTTCTAAACTGTAGGGACAACTATCGGGGAAAGTAACTTTATTTTTTGTCTTTTTCCGCACAAAGAAAACTGCATCTTCATAAATGTTAGTTAACTCATTTTGTAAATAATTACAGAGATTAGTGGTTAAACGTCTTTTTAGCTGAATTTGAAAGTTGACTATTTCTAACTCCCAGTGATCCTGATTATATGCTCTTTCCTCTGTCCAGAACTGTAGGAGTAAGAAATGTCTAATAATTTGCTCTAATAAACTAGCAACACGAAACTTTTTTTCGTTTCCCAAGTCTTCTAACTCCTCGATTAAATTGTCTAAATCTAAAGCGTCAAATCTCTTCGCTTTTAAGAATTCGATAGTTTTTTCTAACCAGAGAGAATCATCAATTTCGTAGAGAGTTTTTAAGTCGGGAATAACAGTCATTTTTTATCTCCTTGATTGTCAGATGGTAGCCAATTAGGATCGAGAAGTTCTTCTAAACTGTAGGGACAAGTATCGGGAAAAATGACTTGATTGTTGGTCTTTTTTCTCACATAACGGAGTGCCTTCTGATAAATATTATCAAATTCTTGTTCTAAATATTTCCGTAAACTTGCCGTTAGGTAGGTATTTAATTGATCTTGAAAATTTACCAGTTCTGATTCCCAATGAGCTTGATTATATTCTCTTTCCCTTGTCCAAAATTGTAATAATAAACCATGTCTAATAATTTGCTGTAAAAAACTAGCAACACGAAACCTTTTTTCGTTTCCCAAGTCTTCTAACTCCTCGATTAAGTTTTCTAAATCTAAAGCTTCATATCTTTTATTCTTCAAGAGTTCTATGGTTGCTTCTAACCAGAGGGAATCATCAATCTCATAGAGAGTTTTTAAGTCGGGAATAACAGTCATTTTTTATCTCCTTGATTGTCGAATGGTAACCAATTAGGATCGAGAAGTTCTTCTAAACTGTAGGGACAAGTATCAGGAAAGTTGACTTTATTATCAGTTTTTTTACGAACATATTGCACAGACTCAAAGTAAATTTGCTCAAATTCCTGTTCTAGATATTTGCGAAGATTTGTGGTTAAATAACGCTGTAACTGATATTGAAAACTTATTATCTCTGCTTTCCAATGAGCTTGATTATATTCTCTTTCCCTTGTCCAAAACTGTAATAATAAACAATGTCTAATAATTTGCTGTAAAAAACTAGCAACACGAAACTTTTTCTCGTTTCCCAAGTCTTCTAACTCCTCGATCAAGTTTTCTAAGTCTAGCGCTTCAAAATTTTTAGCCTTGAGCAGTTCGATAGTTTCTTCTAACCAGAGAGAATCATCAATTTCGTAGAGAGTTTTTAAGTCGGGAATAATAGTCATTTTTTATCTCCCCTAAAATTGGCAATAGTGACCAGTTAAACCGATCACTACAGCTTTTTTACTGTTTATATACTAGATAATTTTAGCGGCGCGCAGACCGAAAAAGAGACCGAGGGCAATTCCGGTAAAAACGATCAGATAACCCGCTAAAGCAGCAACAGCTAACACAGACATGGTGAAAATCTCCCAAGTAATTTAATCTTTTTTAGCATTGTACCGTTATTCTTGCCCTTCCCCTTCCTCGTCTTCCATATCTTCCCCAAAGCGCTGCTGGGGGGGAATTGCGGCGACAATTGCCTCGATTACCTTGCCGACTGGAACAATTTCTAAGCCCACATCTTCGGGATAAACTTGACCTCTGGGGACAATCGCCCGTTTAAAGCCCAATTTAGCCGCTTCTTTTAATCTTAGTTCCATTTGCGACACCAAGCGTACTTGTCCGCCTAATCCCACTTCCCCGATTAAGACTGTGCGCGGATCCACGACTCGATCGCGAAAACTGGCGACAACAGCGATCGCAACTCCCAGATCCGCCGCCGGTTCTTCCACTCCCAACCCTCCTGCGGAAGCAACATAGGCATCTAATTTCGATAAAGGAATACCGACGCGCTTTTCTAAAACGGCGAGAATTTGCTGTAATCGGTTGTATTCTATGCCAGTAGTCGATCTTCGCGGGGAAGCATAGCTGGTAGGGCTAACTAATGCCTGTAACTCCACCACAATCGGGCGTGTACCTTCACAGGCTACCACCGTCGCCGTACCTGGGGAAAATTCGTCGCGATTGCCTAAAAACAATTCTGAGGGGTTTTCCACTTCCACCAAACCGTGATCCACCATCTCGAAAATACCGATCTCATGGGTTGCCCCAAAACGGTTTTTCACGGATCTTAAGAGACGATGGGAGGCATAGCGATCGCCTTCAAAATATAACACTGTATCGACCAAATGTTCCAAAACTCGCGGACCAGCGATCGCCCCTTCTTTAGTCACATGACCGACAATTAATAAAGTAATATTCTCCCGTTTTGCCACCTGCATCAAGGCGGAGGTACATTCGCGAACTTGGGCGACAGATCCCGGTGCGGAAGTTAACGCCCCAAAATAAAGAGTTTGAATACTGTCAATTACCGCCACCTGTGGGCGTAGAGATTCTAATTCCCGCAAAATTTCCTCTAAATCGGTTTCTGGCAGAACGTAGAGATGATTATCGAGTTCTGCGGTTGATTCAGAGGCTTTTTTCTCCTTGCCATTGCCGTTATTTTCCGACTCCACGGGGACCACTCCCACTCCTAAACGGGCAGCCCGCAGTTTAATCTGTTGTCCCGATTCTTCGGCGGAAACGTAGAGGATGCGCGGTAATCTTTGGGCGAGTTGGTTGGTAACTTGCAGTAAAAGCGTCGATTTGCCGATACCTGGATCGCCACCAATTAGTACAAGAGAACCGGGGACGATGCCACCACCGAGAACGCGATCGAATTCCCCGTAACCGGAGGGAAAACGTTCCTGTTCATACTGGGTAATTTCCGAGAAGCGAACCGAGATGCGCGGTTGCGGGTTGCGTTGTCCTTTGCCGTTATTTGGGCGACTATTTTGCCATCCTGGGCGATTTACCGCCGGATTATTGCCACCAGCCATCACTTGTTCTTCTAGCGTCCCGTAGGTGTCACAACTGGGGCATTTTCCCAACCATTGGGGAGATTCCGCCCCACAAGCGCTACAGATATATATTGTTCGCGATTTCGCCATGTTTTTTAAGAAAAGTTGAAGAAAAGCGGTTTGGGGATCAATTCTCTTGTCAAATTTAGTTAAGTATGATATAGGGTAAGCAAGACCCTAAAGTTATTGATAATTGCCATAAAAGAAATAAAATAGGAAATTTAGGCTTAATGATAACGGCAAAGGGATATTCTATAAACAGGAACGCTCGTTATTTAACTTTAAAATTCATCACACTATTTAACTAAGGAGTGTTAATTCAGTTGGAGAACCAGAAGGAAAAAATTCTCGTTGTTGATGATGAAGCCAGCATCCGTCGTATCTTAGAGACTCGTTTGTCGATGATTGGTTATGAAGTCGTCACCGCCGCCGACGGCGAGGAAGCTTTAGAAACCTTCCGCACCGCCGAACCCGATTTAGTGGTTTTGGATGTGATGATGCCGAAATTAGACGGTTACGGTGTCTGTCAGGAACTCCGCAAAGAATCGGATATTCCTATCATTATGTTAACGGCTTTGGGGGATGTGGCCGATCGAATTACTGGGCTAGAATTGGGCGCGGATGACTATGTAGTTAAACCTTTTTCTCCCAAAGAACTCGAAGCGCGGATTCG
This sequence comes from Microcystis sp. M144S2, assembly GCF_020246065.1. Taxonomy (NCBI): domain Bacteria; kingdom Bacillati; phylum Cyanobacteriota; class Cyanophyceae; order Chroococcales; family Microcystaceae; genus Microcystis; species Microcystis sp. M144S2. The sequence goes on along the minus strand of NZ_JADBTR010000162.1, from coordinate 29,555 downwards.
TTCGGTGTTGCGTCGGGTAGAGAAAAATGGCGCCCCGGGGATTCCCAGTTCCGGTGTGATTCATATCGGTTCGATTAAAATCGATACCAATAAACGCCAAGTGTATAAGGGAGATGAACGCATCCGTCTGACCGGTATGGAATTTAGTTTACTAGAATTATTGGTCAGTCGCTCGGGAGAAGCTTTTTCCCGCTCGGAAATCCTTCAGGAAGTTTGGGGTTATACCCCCGAACGTCATGTGGATACGCGGGTGGTGGATGTGCATATTTCCCGTTTACGAGCCAAATTAGAGGATGATCCCAGCAATCCTGAGTTAATTCTCACCGCTAGAGGTACAGGCTATCTTTTCCAGCGGATTTTAGAACTAGACGAGGAATAGTTCTCAGCTATGGCACCAGCTGATCCCAATCGTATTTTAAGACTGTTACCCCTGTTCGCCGGCATCGTCGGGGGTACGGTATTAATGTTTAATCGTTTTGCCACTGCCGATTTAACCCCATCGCAAGCGCGTTCCGATGTGATGGGAGTGATTTTGAGTGGGGTTTTAATTTTGGTGGGTTTAATCTGGCAAAGAGTTCAACCCCGCTTACCGGATGCTGTGGAATTAATCGGGCGCGAAGGTCTGGAATTTGCCCCAGATTTGCCAGAACCGGTTAAAATTGAGCTTGCCTGGGCTTCCCATTTACTTTTAACTAACACCGCGACAAAATCTCTGATCGTTTATTATCGGGGACAAGTTCTCTTACGTCGCGGTATCTTAAGCCAGAATTCTGAAGTTAAAGTTAGTAATATTATCAAAAGAGTTTTAGAAACCGGTAAAGCCGTCTATTTAGTTAATTTAAATTTATATCCCGCTAAAATCGAGTTTGACTATTTGCCAGAAAACACTCAAGGCTTAATCTGTCAACCCATCGGTAAGGAAGGGGTGTTAATTTTGGCGGCAAATGCGCCGCGCAGTTATACTAAACAAGATGAAATTTGGATCGAGGGAATTGCTGATAAATTAGCCAATACTTTCAGTCAGTTTTAAACGATTTCAGCAATATTTAAGAATTTGGTTAAGACTGATAGTAAGCAATTAGCGATCAAAATGTTATTTTCTCTCGCTGATCTACTCCTAATTTGACATTTTTCTTGACTTGAATATTTTTTGAGAAGCTTTTTAGTTTCTCACTTTTTCTCCCCTGAGACTACAAGTATAAATACTTAATTGATTTTTCATTTTATATGCTACCAGTTATACTACAATTTGAAGTGCGGAATGTGGGTTGTATCACCGAATTGTCACGCCAGGGAACCGACCTCCAGACTGTTCAAGCTGTGAGCGGCCACCCTTCAATCGCGAATTTACAGCGATATATCGAATTAGATCCCGATCGCAGGAAAAACGCGCTCGAAAAGATTTTTAGTTAGCTTGGGGTATCTTTCAACACGAATAGGATCATCTGGAAGGAATCCTCTTTCTCGATCGCCTTGCTTCTCCGGCGAATTGATACTCGGAGGAAGAATAGCAAAAAATCAGTAATATTGCTGAATATAGGCGATAAAATCGCAAAATATGCCTATATCTTCAAAATAAGTTAAATAACTTAACGGGACTATATTTATCTGGCGACAAAATTTTTGTTGGTAAATCTAAATTTTTTGTTAAAATGATAACGATTATCATTCCAAGCAAACCACTCAAGCAAACACATGAACTACTTGACAAGATAGATTAATTATGTATTAAAATCCTGCCCTCAATATTTCCCCACGGAGATAACCCCAAAGACGAGGGAATAACCCGATAGCTTTCATTAGTTATCGTCTAGATGCCCAGAAAAATAAATACTTTAGCAAAGGGTATTTATTGACATTGGTAAAATCAGAAAACTTTGCCGATTAATTAACTATTGGAGTCTGTAAAAATATCTATGACCTTAGCTAAGTCCAAAGCAATTTTCGACAATGATGACTACAATCACTTTCCCGAAGTGATTACCGAACCTCAATCGCCGGTATCAGAAGCCGAGATGATGCAAGCAGTACGAACACTGCTGTTAGGATTAGGAGAAGATCCCGATCGCGAAGGTTTACGAGACACTCCTAAACGAGTAGTAAAAGCCCTAAAATTTCTCACTTCTGGTTATCAGCAATCACTTGATGAATTGCTGAATGGGGCAGTTTTTCACGAGGATGCTAACGAGATGGTTTTAATCCGAGACATCGATATTTTTAGCTCCTGTGAACACCATATTTTACCAATTATCGGCCGCGCTCATGTTGCCTATATTCCTAACGGGAAAGTGATCGGTTTATCGAAAATTGCCCGCATCTGTGAAATGTACGCCAGACGACTGCAAGTACAGGAACGTTTAACCGCACAAATTGCCGATGCTTTGCAGGGATTACTACAACCTCAAGGGGTAGCTGTGGTGATTGAAGCGACTCATATGTGTATGGTAATGCGCGGGGTTGAAAAACCCGGTTCTTGGACTTCTACGAGTGCCGTGCGCGGTATTTTTGCCGATTCTGCTAAGACTCGTCAAGAGTTTATGAGTTTGATTCGTCATAGTCCCGATTTTCACTAATTACTCAGGGGGATTGGGATTATTTGATCGTCCTATCCCCAGTTTTTTCCTAGGTAAAAAACTAGAGCAAAACCAGCTATTTACTGTTTACTTTTTATTTTTGACGCGCTGTTATCATGCTGATTCGTCCCCGTCGTCTTCGTTATACTCCAGCGATTCGCAGTCTTGTTCGTGAAACCGAATTAACCGTTAATGACTTGATTTATCCCCTCTTTATCATGGAGGGAGAAAATCAAAAGGTGGCTATTCCTTCTATGCCCGATTGTTATCGTTATTCCCTTGATTTATTGCTCAAAGAAGTGGTTAATGCTTATAATTTAGGCATTAATGCCATCGCTCTTTTCCCCCTGATTGCCGAAGATAAAAAAGATAATTTCGGTAGAGAAAGTTATAATCCCGATGGTTTAGTGCCAAGGGCGGTGAAAGCGATTAAAAAAGAAGTACCTGAAATAATTATTATTACCGATGTGGCCCTCGATCCTTTTTCGATTTATGGTCATGATGGTATTGTGGAGGACGGTAAAATTCTCAACGATGAAACCCTGGAAGTTTTAGTGAAAATGTCGCTCTCGCAAGCGGCAGCCGGGGCTAATTTCGTCGCTCCTTCCGATATGATGGATGGTAGGGTTGGGGCGATCCGTCGAGCTTTAGATGCGGCTGGGTATCTGGATGTGGGAATTCTCGCTTATACGGCTAAATATGCCTCTGCTTATTATGGTCCCTTCCGAGATGCCTTAGAATCAGCGCCAAAATTTGGTGATAAGAAAACCTATCAAATGGATGGGGCTAATAGTCGGGAAGCGTTACGGGAAGCCAGTTTAGACATAACAGAAGGGGCAGATATTATTATGGTTAAGCCCGCTCTGGCCTACCTCGATATTATCCGTCGTCTGCGCGATAGTAGCCATCTTCCCGTCGCCGCTTACAACGTCAGTGGTGAATACGCAATGATTAAAGCGGCGGCAAAACAGGGCTGGATTGACGAAAAAAGCCTGATTTTGGAAACTTTAATCAGTATGAAACGAGCGGGGGCCGATTTGATTTTGACCTATTTTGCTGCCGATGTGGCATTAATGAAACAAGAAAGCCGATTTTAGGGTTTTTGCCAGCGAAATTGATAGAAATTATCCTGCGCTCCCCATACCTGCTGCCCGCTGCTATCATAACCTCGATCGCTGGTATCCATGCCCTGGGAATGTAGAATAATTGTATTAGTTATTTTCACCGCACCTCTGGCATTCGTGGGACAACCCTGGGGGGGAGTTTCTCCCCGATAACCCCCCGCTATCGGTTGTAAAAACACAGTACACACCGACTCGGACAAATCTGATACATTTAATTTTCTTTCTGTCAAGTCTTTGTTACAAAAATTAATAAAGTTAGGGGCATTATTTAACTTATAAGCTTTTGATTCCACAGTGGAATTATCGGGGCTAGGTTGAATGACTAAAATTCTTTGACGATAGGGTTGATTTAAGCGATCGATAATTGCCTGTTCCTGATAAAGATAAATACTATCCTGTTTGGGGGAAAAATCCACGGCACAGGTAGTCATTTGCACCTTAGCAATGCGCGGGTTAGTCTGCGCTTGTTGCGTCGTATCCATAACCCCAATTAAATGATTAGCCACCCCCTGCACTTCCGGGTTAAGGGACAAAGATTGAGTGAGAAAAAATCCTAGGGCGATCGAAGTTTTCAGCATAAGCAGAGGCTTGATTCCGGTTAGTCTCTAATTAGCTTAAACTAATAAGCAGCAAGAGCAAAAATACCCCTTTTCCCATGGCTAATCATCTGGCTGAATCTGAAAGTCTTTACCTGCGAAAACACGCCGAAAACCCGATCGATTGGTGGTATTGGTGTGACAGCGCCCTAGAAATTGCCAGGAGAGAAGATAAACCGATCTTTCTCTCGATCGGTTATTCTAGCTGTCATTGGTGTACGGTTATGGAAGGAGAAGCGTTTTCCGATCGAGCCATTGCCGATTATCTCAATCAGTATTTTTTGCCGATCAAAGTTGATCGCGAGGAAAGACCGGACATCGATAGTATCTATATGCAAGCATTGCAGATGATGGTCGGTCAAGGGGGTTGGCCTCTGAATGTCTTCCTAACACCCGATAGTTTAATTCCCTTCTATGGTGGCACCTATTTTCCCGTGCAACCGCGCTTTAACCGGCCCGGTTTTCTGCAAGTGTTGCAATCTGTACGTCGCTATTATGACGAGGAAAAGGAAAAATTAAGCAAATTCACGGCCGAAATGCTGGGCGCACTGCGTCAATCGGCTATTTTACCGCGAGCAGAGACCAATTTAGCCGAACCTTCCCTTTTAGCCACAGGAATCGAGACAAATACGGCGGTGATTCGGGTTAATCCCAATAATTACGGTCGGCCCAGTTTTCCGATGATTCCATATTCTCATCTGGCTTTGCAGGGTAGTCGCTTTGGTGACGATTTTGAGGATTCCCTCCGGCAAGCGGCCTATCAACGGGGGGAAGATCTGGCCCTGGGGGGAATCTATGACCATGTAGGGGGAGGATTCCATCGTTATACGGTGGATTCGACGTGGACAGTTCCCCATTTTGAAAAAATGCTCTACGATAACGGGCAAATTGTCGAATATTTAGCCAATTTGTGGAGTGCGGGTAATCGAGAAGCGGCCTTTGAGAGAGGGATTAAAGGCACGGTTAACTGGCTAAAACGGGAAATGACCGCCCCAGAAGGCTATTTTTATGCGGCCCAAGATGCCGATAGTTTTGAGAAGGCCACGGATGGGGAACCGGAGGAAGGGGCCTTTTATGTCTGGTCGGATCGGTCGTTAAGGGATTATCTCTCGACCGAGGAATTGGGGCTGCTGCAGGCTAATTTTACCGTCACTGCCGAGGGGAATTTTGAGGGTCGTAATGTGCTGCAACGTCGGCAAGGGGGAGAATTAGGGAAGGAGATAGAAAATCTGCTCGATAAGTTATTTATTCGGCGTTATGGCAGTTCTCAAGCCCAATTAGCTCTTTTTCCCCCCGCCAGAGACAATCAGGAGGCGAAAACCGTCTCTTGGCCGGGACGCATTCCGGCGGTAACGGATACGAAAATGATCGTCGCTTGGAATAGTTTGATGATTTCCGGTTTAGCCCGGGCCTTTGCCGTCTTTAGCGAACCTTTGTACTGGCAAATGGCTACGGTCGCGGCCGAGTTTATTCTCAAGCATCAGTGGTTAGATGGCCGTTTTCAGCGCTTGAATTATCAGGGTCAGGCCTCGGTTTTAGCCCAATCGGAGGATTTTGCCTATTTTATTAAGGCTTTGCTGGACTTGCAAACCGCTAAACCCCAAGAAACTGGCTGGTTAGAGGCGGCTATCGATCTACAGGGGGAATTTGATCGCTGGTTTTGGGCCGAGGATGAGGGGGGATATTTTAATACTGCTTCCGATCATAGTCTCGATCTGATCGTGCGAGAACGGGGTTATACGGATAATGCCACCCCTTCAGCCAACGGAATTGCGATCGCTAATTTAGTGCGTCTGTCGCGATTGACGGAAAATCTAGAATATCTCGATCGGGCCGAAAAGGCCTTGCAATCTTTTAGTACCATCCTAGAACAGTCCCCCACCGCTTGCCCCAGTTTATTTGTTGCCCTCGATCACTATCTTCACGGTTTCTGTCTGCGCGCCCCGGAAAGCTCGATCGAGCCGCTGTTAGGTCGCTATTTGCCCACTGCGGTGTATCGAGTCGATGACAGTTTGCCCCCTAGCACATTTGGGTTAATTTGTCAAGGGTTATGCTGCCTTGAACCGGCGGAAAATTTAGAACAGTTAGACCGACAAATTGTCGGGGTGATGGCGGGTCCGTCAATACTGCTCGGTTAGGGATTTTTTCTCTCTGCTTCCCGCTCTCCTAGTAAATAGGCTCTGGTGTTTGGCTTTCGTTGGCAACTTCAACTAAGAAAACGGAGAGGCTATGGCTTTAGAAACTTTCGGATGATCAGTATATAACAATGACCTTAATTGCTTTTTGAGTCAAGACCTAATTTAGCGGCGTGATTGCTCTAAAATAAGGTCATCGCCTGATCAGTATATAGCAATGACCTTAATAGCTGTCATCGATTATGACATGGGAAATCTGCACTCTGCCTGTAAAGGACTGGAAACCGTGGGTGCAGTGCCGAAAATTACCGATTCTCCCCTCGATCTCGAAAAAGCTGACGCTATTGTCTTACCCGGAGTCGGTTCTTTTGATCCTGCTGTCCGGCAAATTCGGGCCCGTCATCTCGAAAAACCGATCAAAGCAGCGATCGCTAACGGTAAACCCTTTCTCGGTATCTGTCTCGGTTTACAAATTCTCTTTGACTCATCAGAGGAAGGACAAGAGGCGGGTTTAGGGGTTATTCCGGGGACAGTGCGCCGTTTTCGCTCGGAACCTGGCATTACCATTCCCCACATGGGTTGGAATCAATTAGACTTCACCCAGCCGGATCATGCTCTTTGGCAGGGATTACCCCCGCACCCTCACGTCTATTTTGTCCATTCCTATTATGTCGATCCCCTTGATAGTCATCTAACTGCCGCCACCGTCACCCACGGCAGTCAAACGGTGACGGCAGCGATCGCTCGTGAGCGTTTGGTGGCGGTGCAGTTTCACCCGGAAAAATCCTCGACTAATGGCTTAAAAATTCTGGCTAACTTTGTTGAACAGGTGCAAAAATTAGCTTTAGTCTCCTAAATAAGCCTTTAAAACCCGCTCGTTTTTTTGGATTTCGCTGGGAATGCCATCGGCTAAATTTGTCCCTTCTGCTAATACCCAAACGTAGTGACAAAGGGACATAATCACATCCATATTATGCTCGATAATTAAAAAGGTAATTCCCTGACGATTCCACTCGATAATATGGTCGCTGATTTGACCGATTAAAGTGGGATTAACTCCGGCGGCCGGTTCATCTAATAAAATTAATTTTGGCTCGGTCATTAGCGCTCGGCCAATCTCTAATAATTTCCGCTGTCCTCCCGATAAAGCTCCCGCATAATCGTGCGCTTTTTCCCCCAGACCGATCGAATCTAATATCTCCAAAGCTTTGGCACGATTTTCCTGTTCCTGTTGGCGAATTTTTGCCCCCTGAAACCAGACTTTCAGAAAATTTTCGCCCGTTTGCCCCGGACTAGCTAAGAGCATATTTTCTAACACCGTTAATCGGGATAATACCCTTGCTACTTGAAAAGTTCTCACACATCCTTTTAGGGCAATTTGATAGGGAGGCAGCTGATGAATTGGCTGACCATCAAGAAAAACTTCTCCTTTATCTGGGCGAATAAAATTAGATAAAAGGTTAAAAAGTGTGGTTTTGCCGGCTCCATTTGGTCCGATTAACCCGGTGATACTGCCCTGCGGCACATCCAAATAAGCATTATTGACGGCGCGAATGCCTCCAAAACTTTTCGATAATCCTTTGGCAGAAAGTAACATAATTGATCAGATAAACATCAGTTATCAGTAAACATTAAACAGTAATCAGTGAAAAGACAGTAAGTAGTCGTGGGAAATAAATTTCTTAGTTGAGACAGGCAATAGGCAATAGGCAATAGGATTATTTAAATGTGTAATTAATTTTGCTTAAGTCCTTAGACAACTGTTATTTAATACTGTTCACTTAATATTCAAATCTAATCACTGTTAACTAATCACTGATAACTGATAACTGATAACTGAAATTATTTTCCCAAAGTTAACTCCTCTTTTTTGCCGAGGATACCCTGGGGTCGCCAGATCATTAAAACCATGAGCAGCAGACCGATAATCATAATCCGTAAAGCCCCTAATTGGCTGTCATTAAAAATATCTAATTGGGGCAGAATAAAGCGAGTCAGGGAATCGTAAGCCCAGAAAATTATTGATCCTAGTAAGGTGCCGGCATTGCTACCAGAGCCACCGAGAATGATAATAATCCAAGCGTTAAAAGTCAATAACGGTTCAAAATTAGTCGGGTAAATAGTGGTTAATTGCCATGCTAAAAAAGCCCCAGCCAAACCAGCAATCGCACCGCCTAACATCAAAGATTGTAACTTATACCAAAAGACATTTTTTCCTAAAGCCCGGGGAATTTCTTCATCTTCCCGAATCGCTTTGAGGATGCGTCCCCAAGGCGATCGCAAAAGTAATTCTAAACCAGTATAAACGAGAGCGAGGAGGACTAAAACTACCACCATCAGCCCGGCTTTGTAATTATAGTCATTCAAGGCAATTACACCGTTTATATACAGAAAAAGCAGGATTATCGCCCCTAACAGCCCCCAAAAGATTAAAGCTCTCTTTTGCGTCGGTTGATAGCTTTTGCCGCTAATTTGCCCCGCTTCGCGCCATTGTCGTTGCAGATTGCGCCCCAATTGCCAGAGAGCAAAGATAGCAAGCAGGGTAAACAGGGCAATAATTAATAATTTGACGGGAAAACTGGGATTTATATCCAAAGGTAGGGGATAACGTTGTAGTCCGAAACTGCCCTTCGTTAACCAATCCTCGTTAAGCACCAGCAAACGAATTAACTCAGACACCCCGATGGTGACAATCGCTAGATAATCGGCCCTTAATCTCAGGGTGGAAAAACCGATGGCTAATCCCAACAATGCCCCTAGGAGCGCCCCGACAATGGCGGCAAAAATCATCGGTACACCCTGTAAAGTCAATAAAACCGTTGCATAAGCCCCTAAAGTGGCAAAAGCAACGTGACCAAAGTTAATTAAGCCAGTAAATCCCCATTGTAGATTTAAACCGAGGGCAAAAATCGCGTAAATACCCGCCCAAATTGTCAGGGAAACTAAATAATCTGTCATCTTAAGTAAAAAGTAAAAAAGGGGTTGGGGGAGTGGGGGAGTGCCGGAGTTGGGGAGAAAAAAGCTGAAAACTCACATCTGATTACTGAAAAGGCTGATTGCTAACTGCTAGTATAATATCAGTTACAACGGCCTCTGTAGCTTGATGGACAATTGTGACGAGCGGAGGGTGCTAGGCTATTAATAACGAAAAAACCTTGTCCTGTTGATTTCTATGCCTCTTTTGATTCTAATTGCCGATGATGATCCCGGTATCCGCCTAGCGGTCAAAGACTATTTAGAATTAGCAGGTTATAGTGTGGTAGCGGCGAGTAATGGTTTGGAAGCTTTGACTTTATTGGATACCTATCATCCCCATCTTTTGGTATCGGATATCAAAATGCCGCGTTTGGACGGTTATTCTTTGGTGACTAAGGTGCGGCAACAGCCAGAATTTAGGTTATTACCAGTAATTTTTTTAACTGAAAGAGGGTCAACAGAGGAAAGAATTCGCGGTTATCAAGTGGGTTGTGATATCTATCTTCCTAAACCTTTTGAGATGGAGGAATTAAAAGCAGTTATTCGCAATCTTTTAGAGCGATCGCAAATGGTGCAAAGTGAACGTCAATATCAGAAATTAAAACCAGAAGAAAGCCCCAAAACTAGGGATGTTTTAACTTCTGCTTTACAGGACGATTTTAAGTTAACTAATCGCGAGCGGGAAGTGTTAGAACATTTAGCCTGGGGACTTTCTAACAGTGAAATTGGGCAAAAACTGCATCTTAGTTCTCGCACGATCGAGAAATATGTTAGTAGTTTACTCAGAAAAACAACTACTAACAATCGGGCGGAATTGGTTCGTTTTTCCCTCGAACATAGATTAATCGATTAGCTGAAAGAAAAAACTTAAATTTTGTTTTTTACTTCCTCCAAAAGACTGCCACAGGAGTCTAAAAGTAGCTCGATTACGCGATCAAAACCTTCCCGACCACCGTAGTAGGGATCGGGAACTTCTTTTTCTGGGTGATAACGAGCATAGTCACACATTAACTTGATCTTTTCTTGATATTTTCCTGTCCGATCTAGGGATAAAATATCTTGATAATTGGCTTTATCCATGGCTAGGATTAGATCAAAATTCTCGAAATCCTCGCGAGTAAATTGTCTGGCTGTCCCTTGTAGAGGAATACCGCGTTTTTTAGCCGCCGTATTCATGCGAGAATCGGGAGGAGAACCGATATGATAACCGGCAGTCCCCGCAGAATCACAGAGGATTTTATTACCTAATCCTTCTTGTTCAATCAGATAAGTCATGATATTCTCGGCAGCGGGAGAACGACAGATATTTCCTAAACAGACGAAGAGTAGTTTATAGGGCATAAATTCACTGGTAGAATCATCACTAAATTGCCAATTATAGGGCATTTCTAACATCCCGATAAAGATTTATCCTCAAAAAACTCCTCGCTGTCCATTAACCTAATTTTGGCTAATCCCAAGCTTTCTAAATAATCTTGCCACCCTTGGGGAGTATCTTCGATCGCTAATAATCCTAATACCCTAGCTACGTCTGCTACCCAGGGTAGGGTATGAATTCTATAACCCTGCCAGTTTACTTCTAAGGATAACCAAGCGGGAATCTCTTGGGGGTTAAATTGTTGGGAGGCAAGATAATCAGCTTGAAAGCAGTAAATCCGAGGTGGTTTTTGACTCTCTAACAAGGTTAAACACTCCTTCTAATCTGGACATTAATCTCTTGACTCGTATTTTAGGGGAACCTCAGCATAATTTTTGTTAAATATGAACTTCTCTTGTCAAGAAATAGTTAAGTTTGCTCAAGACAATTTACCCTTAATTCTCCCCTAAGCGAGGACGAATAATTAAATAAATTGCCGGACCGATTAGAGGCAAAAGGGAAATTACCGGCAACAGGAAAGGATTTTTTAATCCCCGTCGGGTTAGATCATCTTGCAGCAAAATTGGACATAATAGGGTTAAAAGACAGAAATCTAAACTCATAACATGAATAAAACGGCTAGTTTGCCACTGATGCCAAAAATCAGACCAATTGCCGTTAATTAATCCGTAAGCGATTAAAATTGCCGCAGTAATTAGGGCAATTACTCCTAACCAAGGTGAGTCTAAAAGTTTAATGACCAGATTTTTTTTACCAGTAAAATTGCTGTTAGGTTGACGGAGAGTTAGATAGGGTAAAATAGCGAAAGCACCCACGGCAAAGGAGGCAAAAGTAAAGGGCCAAGCGATGATTTTTTGGTCACGACCATCGATAATTAAAAGGCTAGTGTAGATAAGTGGCCAAACTCCCATCAGGTTAAAAAGAGCGATAATTAACGGGTTGATATTTTGCCATTTCCCAGTGGAAAGATCGATAATTAAATTTATTGTATCTGGTTGATCGGGTGGTGCTAGTAAAAAAGCGTATAATCCGAAGCCTAACCAAAGTAACCCGAGAATAATTTTTGTTAACATGGGAGTAGATAATTAGGTTAATTGAGTAATGGGGGTTTCAGCAGATATTTTACTAGAAAAGTGATCAAAAGATCAAGGGATATTACCTAATCAATGATCGCTAAGTAGGTAGGCGTTAAAAATTATCAGATGCCCCCCTATTAAGGGGAGATCCCCCCGCCTATCGGCACCCCCCTTATCAAGGGGGGCAGGGGGGATCGAACCTAAAATCCATTTTTAATTTAATTATAACCAGCTACTTAATTTTTAGGGAAGAAGACGAGGATTCATGGTTTCTCTTGGGGTAATTTCTGCACTTTTAGAGTGGAGTAAGCGAGTTTGTTCGAGGATAGTTTCTAAGTCTTCATCTGAGAATTCTTGTACATAGTTTAATTTCACTTCTTCTAGGAAGATAATTAATAACATCTCGATTCTTTCTAAACTGTGACGGGATTGTAATTCCTCGGCGAGAGATTGCCCGAAACGCTGGACTAATTGCTGCAATAAACGCTCAAAAACTTCGTCTTCCTGGGTAATCTTGTCAGCTATATTAACAAAAGATTGATACAATTGACTAGATAGACGATTGCTCAAGTCAGTTTTTAACCCTTTCATGCCGGGTAATCGCAATAAGCTTTGATAAGCGGGAGTTTGACTGAGAATTTTCTCGATATTGTATTTAATTAAAGCTTCTGCTTCCGGTTTAACTTGCGGTAAAACCTTATCAACAGTGCTATTAACTACTAACCGAAAAATTTCGATAACTTCATTAGTATCATTGAGATTGCTATATCCGCCATTGAGGGATCGTTCGAGAAATTTTTCCACTTGTCCCTGTCGAATATATTCCTGAATTTTATTAATGATTCTCAGGACAATTATCTCAGTAATATCTTTAGAAATTAGCGCAACTAAGCCTTTAACTGCCTGTTCTTTAATCACCCTTAAGTTAATAATTTTAACTTGATCTAGGCGAATAACGGTAGGAATAAATCGCAACCATCTCCAGATAGGAATAAACAGAAAAATATCGTACCATCGCCATAACATAGCCTCGCGCCACCGTAGGCCTTTATGAGTGCGAGCAATCCACCAAGTTCTCAGCATAAATTCCCAGAAAAAGATGGTACCAAAGAAAAAATCGATCGCCTCAAAGTTATCTATCGGTCTCCCATCTTCTCCCAGGGGACGAAAATAATTAGTTTCTATTAAAGGTTGAATTTCTTGATTAAAAAACTTCAACTCTTTTTCCCAGCCATTTTGACTGAGATAATCCCAAGTCCAAAACTTCTGAAAGGCTGCTTTTGCGGAAACATTTTCTGTTTTAAAAACCCGCAAGCGCATTTTATTTTTAATCTTCTCTAAGGTCCCAGTTTTCTCCGCCGAGGCAAAGGGATTATTATCGACCATATTGACACTATTCTGGCGCAAATTTTCTAAAATTTTCTCAATCTCTTGGCGATATTCTCCCAGATTAAACTCTGGGTTAAAGAGTTTTTGATTAATTATTTGATTAAGTTTATTAACTGTATCTAAATATTCACTGGTACTGCGATAGGGTTTAATCCCTTTCACCACATCATACTTAGCAATTCCTTTAACAAAGGGAATTTCTAGGGGTTTATCGGGAGGTATTTGTAATTCTTGAAAGGAAATCGGACCGAGTTTTATTGGTTCATTAAATCTTAATAAAGTTATTTGCAAGCGTCCCTGTAACCAAAAATCTCGCAGGGGAATATAAGTTAAATCGAAAATAACAAGAATATAATTGCATAACACCAATAGGGCCATGCAAGTCTCAAAGAGATTGCGCGGGGAAAAACGACGGTTTCTGATCACGGGGTTTTTAGTCAAAGTCATTAGCCTAGAAAGCACACTTTGACTATGGTAAACCAAAACGCCTAATTTTTTATACCCAAAGCGATAGAAGTAGTGAAAAAAGAGCGGTTAAACTTAGTTCTGCCTCAGCAATTAATAGATGTGGTCTTCTATTCTGTGATAGCATCCTAGCAGATTCAGTTAAGCAGTTAGCTACAGCTTCTTTGGCAAGAACATTTTTATTATAAGTCGGTAAGTCGCAGATTAGCACAAATGCTAATAGCATTTTTCTAAAGTAATGACAGAGATGGTTAATTACCTAACTTGCCATCATCTTAATTAAAATTGCGATCTCTTAAAGGCGATCATCTTGCCCCGTGGGTTGGTTTGAGCGGAACAATACTGAGTCGAAAATGGCTCAATTCGATTGTTTAAGCGAAACCCAACCACCCCGATGGTTAGTCTTTGTTGGGTTTCCTTGCGTCAACCCAACCTATAATAATTGCTGCTCTCGTAGGGTGTGTTAATAAAGTATTGACAATGTAAATACATCCTGCCTATACTACAAGTATGGATGTCTATTTTGTCCTCAGTGGCATTACTTTTGTTTGGAATGACGAGAAATCTAGAATTAACCCGCTCAACCATGACGGTATTATGAAAGTTGAGGCATTAAAAAAACGACTGGAGAAAAATCGCCCTATGACTACAATCACGATTCGTATTCCCGAAGATGTGATTGAAGATTTAAAGCGGGTTGCACCGTTACTTGGTTTCTCAGGTTATCAACCTTTGATCCGTGCTTACATTGGACAAGGGCTGCGTGCGGATTTGGAGCGTCTAGAGGGAGATACAATTTCTGCTCTCGTTGCTAGTTTGAAGCGTCATGGTGTAAGTGATGAACTGCTGCAAGAAGCGTTGAGTGAAATTACTCCGCGTTAGTCTAGGTTTTCGGCCTCCTAGGTTGAGTTGAGCGAAACAATACGGGGTCGAAAATGGCTCAATTCGATTGAAAAAGCGAAACCCAACCACCTCAACGGTTGTTATTACTTATATAATAGACTACATAAGCTTTATTGATCGCTTTGTTCTATGTCCGAATCAGCTGCTGGAATTTCTGTTTCCAAACCCCAAAATATCTGGAAACGACAAGTTAAAGTCAATCTGAGAAGTCTCTTTAGTACCCTGGGAAAAGCCGCTCTTAACGGGGCATTTTTGCAGTGGGATGATCTGGCCGAAAATGGAGTAGAAGTTTTAGATGATCTTGGTTTAAGTCGGACTCCGGGGGAATTAGCGGGTTTATTAATAAGTCAATCGCTAATGAAAGCGATGAAAGGATTACTTAAAAGTAATGCTGATTTACTGCCCCAAGAAGTTGAAAAGCTGCCTTTAAAAGAACTTTACCGTCAGATTACCGACTTTTTAGAAGAGCCGGAATTAATTCTCGATCAAGATTTTTTTGAGCATCCCGAAAGATTACCTATAGTCGCACCAATCCAAGCAGCTTTTTTACGGTGGTTAACAACAAATAATTTAATCACTAATTCCCAGGAAGCACAGAGCCTAAGTAACCGTTTACCAGCTTATTTTGTCTTAGCATTGCAGGAGCAATGGAAAGATAAACGAGATGAATACAGTCTGCTTTTAGATGAAATCGACACTCCTTTTAACAATGCTTGGAAACGAGAAAGAGGCTGGTTACATTATCGAGCTTGGTTGCAAAAACAGATCGATGAACCTATTTTTTGGGAAACCTTTAGTTTAAAGCAAATTTATGTACCTCTACGGGGATTTTATGAAGAAGAAGAAATAAAAGCCACCCCAGACACAGATTACCATCGAGAGCCATCATTTAAACGCATTGTTATCAAACTCCAAGAGCAGTTAGAAACATGGTTAGAAGCGGCAAAATCCGATGATGCTATCCGTTTATTGACCGGTGGGCCGGGTAGTGGAAAATCGTCCTTTTGTAAGGTATTTGCTGCCCAACAAGCTCGCTTAGAAAAACAAGTTTTATATATTCCCTTGCATCGCTTGAGTTTCTCCACCGATTTAGTAACAGCAGTTAAAACTTTTGTTCAACATGACGGTTTTTTACCAGAAAATCCTCTGGAACCGAGCGATCAAGATTTACAATTACTAATTATCTTTGATGGCTTAGATGAGCTATCTATGCAGGGAAAAATCGCCCAAGAAGTCGCCCAAAATTTTGTTAATGAAGTACGAGATCAGGTCAAAAGTTTTAATCAAAATAAAACCCGTTTACAAGTGTTGATTAGCGGGCGTGATGTGGTGGTACAATCCAATAAAAATAATTTTAAAAAACCTCAGCAAATTATCACCATCCTACCCTATTGGGTTGGTAACAGCGATAATTTTAGCGATGTCGATAACTTATTAAAAGTCGATCAACGTGATCAATGGTGGCAACAGTATGGGCAAGCTAAAGGGAAAAACTATGCACAATTACCGCCGGAATTATCGGGGAAAAATTTACAAGAAATTACCGCTCAACCGCTATTAAATTATCTTATTGCTCTCACTTTTGAACGAGGCGAGGTTCAATTTTCCCAAGAAACTAACCTCAATAATATTTATGACAATTTGCTCAAGGCAGTCTATGAGCGAGGTTATGAAAAAAATAGTCCAGGCCACCGGGCTATAGAAGGGATTACAGAAAAAGATTTTGTGCTAATTTTAATGGAAATTGCCCTTTCCTGTTGGCATGGTAACGGTAGAACCACCACCGTTATAGAGATTAAAGAACATTGTGAAAATAATGGCTTAAAAAATCTCCTAAAAAATTTCCAAGATAGTTTTCAAAGCGATTCCCAAGGGAATATTACCCGTCTTTTAACAGCCTTTTATTTTCGAGAAAGTGGCGATTTACGAGGCAGCGAAAAAACCTTTGAATTTACCCATAAAAGTTTTGGTGAATATTTAACTGCCCGCAGAATTGTTGACCGAGTTAAGCAAATTCATAAGAAATTACAAGACAGTGAAAATGATTATGACAATGACTACGATCCCAGACAAGCTTTAATTACCTGGGCGACTTTATGCGGACCGACGGCAATAGATGAATATCTTTTTAGTTTTATTGTCAATCAAATACAATTACAGTCCCCAGATGAAGTGAAACAGTGGCAGAAAACTCTGGGTCATTTAATTGAATATCTTTTGGTCAAAGGAATGCCGATGGAGGGTTTAAAAAACCGCCCCAATTTTCAGGAGGAAATGCGACAGGCACGCAATGCCGAGGAAGCTTTATTAGCGCTATTTAATGCCTGTGGGCGAGTCACCAAAGAAATTTTTCCCATTCAATGGCCTTCTCCTGAAGCTTTCGGCAATTGGTTGGCCCGTCTTCAGGGACAAAGAATAGATTTTGAGCCTATGTTTGTGTTAGATTGCCTCAGTTTTCTCGATTTACAAAACTGTCTGTTGATAAATCGAGATCTTTACAGGGCTAATCTGGTCGAGGCAAATCTTGCAGGGGCAATTCTTGTAGGGGCAAATCTTTCATGGGCAAATCTGGTCGGGGCAAATCTGGTCGGGGCAAATCTGGTCGGGGCAAATCTGGTCGGGGCAAATCTGGTCGGGGCAAATCTTGCAGGGGCAATTCTTGTAGGGGCAAATCTTGAAGGGGCAAATCTTGAAAGGGCAAATCTTGCAGGGGCATTTCTTTCATGGGCAAATCTTAAAGGGGCAAATCTTGAATGGGCAAATCTTGAAAGGGCAAATCTTGAAAGGGCAAATCTTGAAAGGGCAAATCTTGAAGGGGCAAATCTTGAAGTGGCTAATCTTTACGGGGCAAATCTTGAAGAGGCTAATCTTGAAGGGGCTAATCTTGAAGGGGCTAATCTTGCAGGGGCAAATCTTAGAGGGGCAATTCTTTACGGGGCAAATCTTTACGGGGCTAATCTTGAAGGGGCATATCTTGCACGGGCATATCTTGAAGGGGCAAATCTTGAAAGGGCATATCTTGAAGGGGCATATCTTAAAGGGGCAAATCTTGAAAGGGCTAACGTCAAAGGGACGATTCTCGATACGGAAGTTAAAACCGAGTGACTCTTCTAGGTTCTGTGTGATAAGTTTAACTTACTATATGATCGATCAGTCTTTGTGTCCTTTGTGTCTTTGTGGTTCGTTCCACCCCCTCGCTAGGAAGAATATATCTTAGAATACATTTTACCCACCAAACCCAAGAGAGCCGATTATCTGGTGAGTGGGGATAAATCGGATTTGCTAAAACTAGCCTCGTAGGGTGTGTTAATAAAGTATTGACAATGTAAATACATCCTGCCTACACTACAAGTATGGATGTCTATTTTGTCCTCAGTGGCATTACTTTTGTTTGGAATGACGAGAAATCTAGGATTAACCCGATCAACCATGACGGTATTATGAAAGTTGAGGCATTAAAAAAACGACTGGAGAGAAATCGCCCTATGACTACAATCACGATTCGTATTCCCGAAGATGTGATTGAAGATTTAAAGCGGGTTGCACCGTTGCTTGGTTTCTCAGGTTATCAACCTTTGATGCGTGCTTACATTGGACAAGGGCTGCGTGCGGATTTGGAGCGTCTAGAGGGAGATACAATTTCTGCTCTCGTTGCTAGTTTGAAGCGTCATGGTGTAAGTGATGAAGTGCTGCAAGAAGCGTTGAGTGAAGTTACTCCGCGTTAGTCTAGGTTTTTAGTTGTAGTGCGATCGCTTGTAGAACGTAGAGTTTTATTGAAGATATTCTCATCATAACCCCCCTTAGATATTCTTCAACAGCTTATCCCTACCTAGGATGAAAATAATTATAAATTTCCTTAGCTAATTGTTCCCCAATTCCTGTCACCTGTTGCAATTGTTCTAGGGAAGCTTCGCGAATATAATCCAGAGAATGAAAATGAGCTAATAAATCTTTTTGTCGCTTAAAACCTAACCCCGGTATTTCATCCAGACGGGAACGGCGACTTTTTTGCATCCTTTGTTGTCGGTGAAAGCTAACAGCAAAGCGGTGCGCTTCATCCCTGACTCGACGTAATAATTGCACTCCGGGTTGTTCCTTATCCGTCTCTAAAGGAGAGGATTCCCCTGGTAAAAAAATCTCCTCTCTCTGTTTAGCTAAACTAACAACTTTTACCTGTTCTAATAAATTCATCTCCCCTAAAACTGTCACCACGGCCGATAATTGTCCTTTTCCCCCATCAATCATGACCAAATCGGGAAAATCATCACTTTCGGCAATATTATCGGTATTTTCGGCATAACGACGGAAACGCCGGCGAATTACTTCTGCTAAACTGGCAAAATCATCGGAATGGCCGATTTTAACCTCGGGATTTTTGATTTTATAGTGACGATAATGTTGATTAGCGGCCACCCCATCGATAAACACCACTCCCGACGCGACTGCATTAGAACCCTGAATATGAGAAATATCATAACCCTCGATGCGGTGGGGTAGTGCCGGTAAATCGAGAATTACCGCTAAATCCTGCAAAGACTGTAAATCCCGGTCGGCGCTTCTTTTCGTCTTTTCTAACTCATAAAGAGCGTTTTTCTCCACCATAGCTAATAAATCCGCTTTACTTTGCCGTTGGGGGACAGTTAACTCGACTTTGCGACCTTTTTTTTCCCTTAACCACCCCGCTAACACCTCACCTTCCGGTAATTCGCAGGGTAACAGGATTTCGCTGGGAATTTCCACCCCTTCCACCGATAAATAATGTTCTTCCAGGACTTTTTGCAGGATTTCTCCCTCGTTTGCTGACTGACTATCGGCAAAAAATCCCAAACGTCCCACCAAACGACCAGAACGCACTTGGAATAATTGTATGCAACAATGCTGCTCGTCTTTAGCTAAAGCGATCGCGTCCCGGGATACGGTATCATCAGGTAAAGAGACTTTTTGATCGGTATTAAGGGCCTGTAATCCGCGAATTTGATCCCTAATCGTGGCCGCTTTTTCAAAATCTAGGTTTTCCGACGCTTCTAGCATCTTTGCTGCTAATTTCTCTAATAATTCCCCCGTCCTTCCCTGAAAAATCATCGCCACTTTCTGCAAGGTTTCCCGATAATCTTGGGGACTGATTAATTTTTGACAAACCCCCGGACAACGACCGATATCATAATTTAAACAGGGACGGTCTTTAAAAAGAGGTTGGGGACGTTGACGCAGGGGAAAAGTGCGTTTAATTAGGTGTAAAGTGTAGCGCAGCAGCCTAGTATCGACGTAGGGACCATAATAACGGTCTTTTTGGTTATTTATGCTCCGTTTGCGGGTAATAAAAATGCGCGGGTAGGTTTCCGACCAAGTAATACAAATGTATGGATATTTTTTATCGTCCTTGAGGAGAGTATTAAAATGGGGCTGATGTTGTTTAATTAGATTAGCTTCCAGGGCCAAGGATTCTGCTTCCGTGTCGGTGACGATAAATTCAATTTCTGTCACCTGTCGTACCATCAAAGCAATGCGGGGACTGAGGGGTTGACTGGGACGAAAATAGGAACGGACTCTAGACCGGAGTTTTTTGGATTTACCGATGTAGAGAATTTCGCCATTTTGGTCGCGCAGGAAGTACACTCCCGGTTCGAGGGGAATTTCCCGAAGACGATTTTCTAGGCGATCGAGGTCTTGGATTAGGGTAGAGTTAAGATTATTCCCGAACATCTTTTTATATTAGGGTTTGCGGCAAAAAGTTTGTCTTGGGTGTGGGGTGTAGGGTGTGGGGTGTAGGGTTTTACCGATTTTCAGGGAAAAAGTCCAGGAATTTTCCCCCCCATTACTCCAATGGCCGGTACTTTTGGATTTCAAAAAGGTCTAAAAGTCTTATCGAACAATGTTTTTAGATTTATTCAGCAAACCCTATGTTAGACAAAAAAATTACGTCAGTGGGTATTAGCTGACGTTTGGCAAGATATTCGGGGCAAATCTTCACAAAAATTAATAGGCTTCTGATTCGATTTGCTTAATCGGGACGAAACACTCCCCAGGGAGTAGAATCGGTTTATTGTTAAAAATCAATTGGCCGCGATGATTGTCGCGGTTAATAGCGACACCAAAAGGACGTTTACTAACTCTGCTATTGAGGGTACAGTAGATGCGATAAATGCGTCTGGCTGCCCGTAAGACAGTAGGATCTAACAAAATTGGGATTTCCATATCGACACGCTGTTGTTCTGTTTTCTCGGATAGGGCCACCATATCACTCGTCTCCCCACGATTAAATTGAGATATTTATTAAATCAATGGTATATGACGATTTCTGAATTTGTCACTTTTGTTATGATTCTAAAACTTTCAGGATGGCCTGGCCCATAGCTTGGCATCCCACTAAGGTCATACCCTCCGAGAAAATATCTCCAGTACGATAACCGAGATCTAAGACTTTTTCTACGGCTTTTTCCAGCGATGCTGCCGCTAAAGGCTGATTTAGCCCATATTTTAACATCATAGCAGCGCTGAGAATTTGGGCGATCGGATTGGCCTTATCTTGGCCAGCGATATCCGGGGCCGAACCGTGGACGGGTTCAAAAACTCCCACCCCAGCAGTCCCTAAACTAGCGGAGGGTAACATTCCGATACTACCGGTTAACATGGCCGCTTCATCGGAGAGAATATCACCGAATAAATTGCCCGTGACGATAGTATCAAATTGTTTGGGGGCCCGGACTAACTGCATGGCTGCGTTATCGACGTAGAGATGGGAAAGTTCCACATCGGGATAATTAGCGGCGATTTTCGTCATCCGGTCGCGCCAGAGTTGGGAAACATCAAGAACATTAGCTTTATCGACGGAACAGAGTTTATTGCCGCGTTTTTGGGCAATTTCAAAGGCCACCTTAGCGATGCGGTCTACCTCCGACTCCAAGTAAACCATGGTATTTACACCGCATTTTTCTCCCGTTTCCGTCTCAAAAATCCCCTTCGGTTGACCGAAGTAGACACCCCCGGTCAATTCCCGGACGACCATGATATCCACTCCCTCGATAATCTCCCGTTTGAGACTAGAAGCGTCGATTAATTGCGGAAAAATGGTGGCAGGACGCAAATTAGCAAAAAGACCTAAACCAGATCTTAAGCCTAATAATCCCGTTTCTGGCCTTTGCTGCCGGGGCAAATTATCCCATTTATAACCCCCGATAGCGGCCAAGAGAACAGCATCACTATTTTTACAGGCGCTCAGGGTTGCTTCGGGGAGGGGATTGCCGGTTTCATCAATGGCTGCCCCTCCAATTAAAGCGGTTTGGAAGTCAAACTGGAGGTCAAATTTTTTACCGATGACTTTCAGTATCTCTACGGTGACAGCGAGGATTTCCGGCCCGATGCCATCGCCGGGTAGTAGGGTAATGCGATACTGTTGCGTCATAGTTCTAGAACGGTAAAATAGGTCAGACTCTTGATTATAACATAGTTAGATGAGCTTTTTTCTCCTAAAAATGTCAATCTTTCTCAGAAAAACCAGGGAACCGCTGCGGAATTAGCTAAGGAAATTCTCGATCCTCTGGTATTAATTATAAGGGGCAGTTAATCCCTGATAACTAGACTAATTCCACATGGGAATCATCCCCAATCATAAAGCGTAAAGCTTTTGGACGTTGGGGAGCGATTTCTAATTTTGCCCGTCGTCCGATAACACTATCAACTATGCGCTGATGAATGCCAATAATCGTGGCATCTTTGAGAATAACACTGTGTTCTATGTCGGCATCGATTAATTTTACTCCATTAGCCACACTACTATAGGGACCGATAAAACAATTCTCAATGTGACAATTTTCTCCAATAATGACAGGGCCGCGAATGGTACTATTAATAATTTTACTACCCTGACCAATTTGTACCCGTCCGATCACCTGACTATTAGCATCAATTTCTCCTAGTAAAGCAATTTCTAGAGAGGTATCTAGGATAATCCGATTTGCTTCTAATAAATCATCTTTTTTACCCGTATCTAACCACCAACCCAGTAGTTTATTGGCTTCTACTGCTTTATTTTGATTGATTAATTCTTGGATAGCGTCGGTAATTTCTAACTCACCCCGGCCCGAAGGTTGAATAGATGCGATCGCTTGATGAATGGTGGGGGCAAAAAAATAAATCCCCACCAAAGCTAAATTTGAGGGGGGGTCTTTGGGTTTTTCGACTAAGTATAAAACTTTGCCGGTTTCATCTACTTTTGCCACCCCAAAAGCACTAGGATTAGACACTTTTCGCAAGAGAATTAAAGCATCAAGGGACTGTTTTTGGAAAGAGTCTAAAAAGGGCGATAAATCATCCTCGATGAGGTTATCACCCAAGTACATAATAAAGGGGGAATCTCCTAGGAAAGATTGGGCAGTTTTAACCGCGTGAGCTAATCCAGCCGGTTGGTCTTGGCGAATATAAGTTATCTTAGCCCCAAACTGTTCACCATTGCCCGTGGTCTGACGAATTTCTTCCCCGGTTTCGGGACTGATAATAATGCCAATATCAGTAATTCCTGCGGCCACAATTGATTCGATTCCATACCATAAAATCGGTTTATTGGCCACGGGAACTAACTGTTTTGCCCCAGTATAGGTTAGGGGACGTAACCTCGTACCTTTACCACCGGATAAAATTAGTGCTTTCATAGTTTTAAAGATTAAATATTTGGTTGAGCATAGCTTTGAGAGAATCTCGCCAATAGGGAGGAATATAACCCAATTGTTGCGAGATTTTTTGACCAGAAAGAACCGAGTAGGCCGGACGCACTGCTGGGGTAGGATATTCAGCCGTAGTAATGGGAATTACTCTCTGAATTTTTAAGGGAATACCGCTTATTTTTGCCTCCTCAAAAATTGCTTTAGTTAAATCAAACCAACTGGCGACACCGCTATTAGTAAAATTATAGATTCCTGGGGGATTATCGGCATTAATTAGAAGGTGAGTAATAGCCTCGGCGATATCTTTTGCCCAAGTGGGACTTCCCACCTGATCAACAACTACTTTTAACTCCTCTCTTTCCTTGCCTAATCTCAGCATGGTTTTGACAAAATTACTCTTACCATAACTGCCGTAAACCCAAGCAGTCCGCAGGATAATTGCCTGAGAATTAACAGCTTTAATCTCCTCTTCTCCCCTTAACTTTGATTGTCCATAAACCCCCAAAGGATTAGTCAAATCGGTTTCTAGATAGGGGGTATTTTTCCGACCATCAAACACATAATCGGTGGAAATATGGAGGAATTTAGCTTTAGTTTTCTCGGCAGCTTCCGCCATAATTTTCGGGGCTATAGAATTGATAGAATAGGCTAAATCTGGCTCAATTTCGGCTTTATCCACTGCGGTGTAAGCGGAGGCATTAACCAGATAATCGGGGTGAATTTCCCTAATTAACTGGCTGATTTTTTCCGAGTTAGTTAAATCTAGTTCTTCTCGACCGATACTAATAACTTCACCTAACTGGGGTAAAGTTACTTGTAACTCTTGTCCCACTTGACCTTTAGCACCAATTAGTAAAACTTTTTTCATTGTCTTTAGGGGAAAACTTCCACGGATTTAAAGGGTTGTCCAGCTTGGTCTTTAGGGGAGAGAATCGGCGGTGTCTCTAAGGGCCAATCAATCCCTAAATCGGCATCATTCCAGGCGATGGTTTTTTCGTATTGGGGATAATAATAATTAGTGGTTTTGTAGAGAAATTCTGCTCGATCGGAGAGGACTAGAAAGCCATGGGCAAAACCTTCGGGAACCCAGAAAATACGTTTATTTTCCGCACTTAAAATACAGCCTACCCATTGCCCAAAAGTGGGGGAACTTTGACGCGCATCCACGGCCACATCAAAAACACTACCGTTCACTACTCGCACCAGTTTACCCTGGGGATTGGGGATTTGATAGTGCAATCCTCGCAGGACATTTTTTAAGGACATAGAGTGATTATCCTGGACAAAAGTGGTATTAACTCCAGTTTTTTCTCGAAAATCTTTCTGATTAAAACTTTCCAAGAAAAAACCTCGATCGTCTCCGTAAACTTGCGGTTCAATAATTAAAACATCAGGAATTTCCGTCGGAATGACTTTCATAAAATCGGAGACAAGATAACTTTTGCGGGTAGTCTAGCACAAAAGGGTATTTTTTTCTAAAGTTTTTTATTAATCTTTCCCCGGTAACTGAATAATGATAAGATGAGCCTAACTTAGTTAGAGCATAAACGACGTGGTACAAGTCTCTACACACACCGCTACTCAATCTATCCCCGTGGAGGGAGAAGCCTTAAAAAACTGGTTACAGACTAGGGCTAATCAGATTATCGCCGGCGATCGACTCAGTAAGCAAGAGGCCCTAGCTTTAACTGCGATCGAAGGTCAGGAAAATATTTTCAGCTTATGTGAGGCTGCCGATCGCATTCGTCAGGCCTGTTGTGGCAATACGGTGGATTTATGTAGCATTATCAACATAAAATCGGGAAGTTGTTCGGAAAATTGCAGTTTTTGTTCCCAATCCGCCCACCATCCCGGTCAAGATTCGCCTATCTACGGTTTAAAAAGTCGCGAGGAAATAGTCAGCCATGCGAAAGCGGCAGCCGAAGCGGGGGCCAAACGCTTCTGTTTAGTTAGTCAAGGACGGGGATTAAAGTATAATAGCCCCAAATCCAAGGAATTCGAGGAAATACTAGCCACAGTTCAAGAAATCATCGAAACAGCCAAGATTAAACCCTGCTGCGCTCTGGGAGAGTTAACCCTTGCCCAAGCGCAGGCCTTAAAAGAAGCTGGAGTTACCCGTTATAATCACAATCTGGAAGCTTCCGAGAATTTTTATCCTAACGTGGTCTCCACCCACAGTTGGCAGGATCGGGTAGAAACGGTAAAAAACCTGAAAGCGGCGGGAATTCAGGCTTGTACGGGCGGAATTATCGGTATGGGGGAAAGTTGGACCGATCGTATCGATTTAGCTTTTTCTCTGGCGGAATTAGAAGTGGAATCAGTGCCGATTAACCTATTAAACCCCAGAAGTGGCACCCCTCTAGGTCATTTACCCAAACTAGACCCCTTTACTGCCCTAAAAGCGATCGCTATTTTCCGGTTTATCTTACCTCAACAAATCCTCCGTTATGCCGGGGGACGAGAGGCGGTGATGGGAGAATTGCAAAATCTGGGGCTAAAATCGGGAATTAATGCTATGCTGATTGGGCATTATTTGACCACTCTAGGACAACCCCCCCAACAGGATCAGGCGATGTTGGCTGATCTTAGTTTAATAGGAGGAGAAGCCCCCATCCCCGGTGAATACCAACCCCAACAGGCAACCTAAATCACGTCGAGGACGAGAATCTCCGCCGCGGCGCACTTCCGCATCGGTTCCCAATGAGTTAATCTGGGCTTTGATTGGTTTGTTGCTGACAATTTTTAGTACATTTGTTCCAGTCAGCCTAGCTAGTTGGTCGGCTGCGGGTCTATCTTCGCAAAAACTGGGCATAACTTACCAAATTGGGGCAGTATTATTAACGGGCTGTCTGGGGGGCAAAAATGCTGGGCTTCTCGCCCAGGTGGCCTATATTTTTCTCGGTTTAACTTGGTTGCCGGTGTTTGCCCAGGGTGGGGGAATGGGTTATCTGAAAGAACCCAGTTTTGGCTATATTTTAGGCTTTATGCCGGGGGCATGGCTGTGTGGTTGGTTGGCTTTTCGCTGGCGGGCTAAGATAGAAACCCTGGCTTTAAGTGCTTTTGCCGGTTTGTTAGTGATTCATCTGTGCGGTTTATTATATATGCTGGGATTGTCGATTTTTCAGCCCCAAGCCAGTCAAATCACCTTTCCCGATAGTTTGCCCACCCTATTTATGAATTATTCAGTCTGGCCATTTTTAGGGCAGTTAGTAGTAATTTGTGTGGTGGTAATTATTGCCTTTTTCTTCCGTAAATTATTATTTTATTGATGCCACAGCCAATGTTTAAAAAAAATCGCTGGTTTTGGATAGTGGCGGTGATTGGTCTAATTTTAGACCAAGTAACTAAGTATATAACCGTGCAGAGTTTTGAGCAAATTGGTGATACTTTCCCGATTATTCCGGGGGTTTTTCATTTTACATTTGTGATTAATACCGGGGCGGCTTTTAGTGCTTTTCGGGGCGGTGTTGGTTGGCTCAAATGGCTATCCTTATTAGTTAGTTTGGGATTAATGGCTTTTGCTTACTTTGGACCGCATTTAAATCGTTGGGAACAATTAGCCTACGGTTTTATTTTAGCAGGGGCTTTCGGCAATGGTATTGATCGCTTTTTGTTTGGTTATGTGGTGGATTTTCTCGATTTTAGATTGATTAATTTTCCTGTTTTTAATCTGGCTGATGTCTTTATTAACATCGGGATTATTTGCCTATTAATTTCTACCTTTCCCCACAAGTCAAGGGTCCCGTAGGGGCGAAGCATTCGAGCGATAACCTATCGCTGAAACCGTAGATTTCCTATCCGAATGCTTCGCCCTTACTTGTTCTGTTCAAATGCAAGTGGAGTGACTCTTAAATTATTACAGATATATCAGCAGCCGTCTGTAAGCATCCCACCGAAAAACTAATGCGCTCTGAGGTTTGGGGGCGGCACTTCGACACGCTCAGTGACCGCGCCACGCCCCCAACGGGTAGGGTTGATTCATGAATCAACCCTACCCCTGCCTCCTGCCCCCTGCCTCTGTTATCCTCGATCGGGTGAGCAATGCCCACCCGAAAAACTATGCTTCTGTTGCAGAATTAGAGCGATCAAATTTACTAACTAACTGAGGATTTTCTGACCAAGCATCGATAACACTCATATTACCATTGAGAAAATTCTGTTTAATAGCGCGGCGTTGAATTTTGCCACTGGCAGTTTTGAGAATTGTTCCCGATTTAGCCAAAACAATAGCATGGGTCATAATTTCGTGTTCTTCGGCGATTTCCTGACGGATATCGGCAATCAATTTGGCCGTATCTAACTCACCGCTGCGACGTTCCAATTCCTGGACAATAACTAACTGTTCCTCGCCATTATCTTCAATGGAAAAAGCCGCACCATAATCGGGACGAAAAACCTCATTAAGATGCTGTACTGACCATTCTAAATCTTGGGGATAATGATTACTGCCACGGACAATAATTAAATCCTTAATCCGTCCCGTGATATGTAATTCCCCATCGAGAAGAAAACCTAAATCTCCCGTGCGTAAAAACGGTCCTTCTCCTGTATCAGCAAGATAAGCTTGAAAAGTCTCTTTGGTTGCGTCTTCCCGTTGCCAATATCCAGCGGCCATACTGGGGTCACTGGCCCAAATTTCGCCCACTTCATCGGCTGCACAAAGGGTGAAAGTATCGGGATTAACCATAGCTATACGGGTATCACAGACGCGACGACCACAACTGGGGACGTATCTAACTCCCGTGGTTCGATCGGAGCCTACAGGGGCAATTTTACCGCGTTCGTAGGCGGTTGCATCCAAAGCGGTGATAATTGGGGTGGTTCCCTTGGGTTTATTAGAAATCAAGAGGGTATATTCAGCTAATCCGTAGGCAGGGGCGAAAGTTTGCCAAGAAAAGCCATAATCGGCAAAAGTATCGACAAATTTGGCCATGACCTTCGGATTAATCGGTTCGGCGGCATTTCCCGCGGCCTGCCAACTGCTCAGGTCTAATTCCGCTAAATCGGCAGCTTTAATCCTGCGAGTACAAAGATCATAGGCGAAGTTGGGGGCCTGACTATGAGTAACTTTGTACTTAGTAATATTTTTTAACCACTGCATCGGACGCTTAATAAAAGCAAAGGGAGACATGAGATAGCAGGGTGTACCGTTGTAGAGGGGGACGGTGATACCTTCGACTAACCCGTAATCGTGAAAATAGGGCATCCAAGTGAGGGTAACGCTATCCGGTTCGTAACCACAAGCTTTTTGCAAGTAACCGCAATGGTGCATCAGGTTAAAATGACTTAGCATCACCCCTTTGGGGATATTAGTCGAACCGGAGGTATATTGCAGATAGGCAAGCGCCGATTTATCCACCTGGGGATCTTGCCATTGGTCCGCTAGGGAAATATCAATTCTTTCGGTAGTAATCCATTTCATTTGGTCGAATTCTGGGAATTCTTCCTTAACACCTTCAATAAGAGTCAGAATACTTTCGGTAACTAGGGCAAAGGTGGCATTAGCATCCTTGACAATTGCGCGTAAACGGGGCAGAGTGCGCTTCAGTCGTCCCGATTCCGGTGGGGGGACGGGAATGGCAATCACTCCCGCATAAAGACAACCACAAAAAGCGGCCACTACTTCTAAACTTTGAGGATAGAGTAACAGGGCCCGTTCCCCTTGGGCCTGGTATTTTTGCAAATAGGCGGCGATTGCTCTTGCTTGGCGATCGAGTTCACTGTAGGTTAAAGGTGGGGTTTCTTTTTTACCATCGACAAGAAAAGTGTAGGCATGGCCCTCTGGTTGTGCCGTGGCGCGGTAACGTAAGAGTTCTACTAGGGTGGCAGGTTGAATTAAGGTTTCAGTCATCGTTGTTATCGGGCTTATTGGGGGCCATTGTATAGAAGTTTTAAGATATTTGCCCATGGCGCTAGGATAAAGTGCCGAAGGCGATCGGTCAAGGTCTAGGATTCAGTAGCTGGTTATAATTAAATTAAAAATGGATTTTAGGTTCGATCCCCCCTGCCCCCCTTGATAAGGGGGGAAGCCGAAGGCGGGGGGATCCCCCTTGATAAGGGGGGTGTCTGATGATTTTTAACGCCTACCTACTTAAGTTATTGGTTAAAATCCCGCCCGCCTTATCTCTGCAATTGTGAGAAAAAGCTATAATTAATCAATCCTAAAATACCGGGAAAAAGTCATGACAGCCCTAGACATGATCCCAGATGTCACCTATCTCCCCACAGATTTATGGAGTGATGAACCACCCTTGGAAAGTGATCTACACCTGCAACAGAT
>NZ_JADBTR010000161.1:0-30839 GCF_020246065.1 Microcystis sp. M144S2 | reverse complement strand
CGTTAAAAGTTGTCAGATGCCCCCCTTATTAAGGGGGGATTAAAGGGGGGACTAAGGGGGGATCGGCACCCCCCTTATCAAGGGGGGCAGGGGGGATCGAACCTAAAATCCATTTTTAATTTAATTATAACCAGCTACTTACAATCCAACCATTAAAGTTTATCTGTTAATCGAGTAATCGGCTCTCTTGGCTGCTGTGTGATCAACGGGATCGATCATCGAGATTGTCGGTATAGACTAGAGCCTAACGTCAACCTTTGATCAAGCTGTTGGGCTACAATCCAGCAAGGACAAGAGAGCCTGTTTAGAGAATCGATCGCTTTAAGTAGGGCTTGCTGAATAAATCTAAAAACCTTGTTGGATAGGGTTTTTAGACTTGTTTTCCCTCAAAAAGTGCCGACCTTTGGAGTGATTGGGGGGAAAATTCAGGTACTTTTTCCCTGAAAATTAGGTAATTGACCACGGCGGTTCGACAGGCTCACCGTCCACTCGACTGAGCTTCGCCGAACGTCCTGAAAATGGGTAAAACCCCACACCCCACACCCGTTCGGCTGAGCTCACGGCCGAAGCCCACACCCCACACCCTGCCCCTAGGAAAAGCTTTTTCAGCAAACCCTAGGTGGTGTACTCGGCGTTAATTTTGACGTAATCGTAACTAAGATCGCAACCCCAGGCCGTACCTGTTCCCGAACCGTTACCGATACAGATAGACATTAAAACGGTATCTTCTCGTAAATAAGCCCCGCTTGCTGCCGCTTTCAGGTAATTACTGGCACTAGCTCGATCGAACGCCAGAGGTTGGCCATTTTCCATCATCACGAAGTCGCCTAACTTAATTTGTAGATCTTCTTGATGGAAGACAACCCCGGCCCGGCCCGCGGCCGCCGCAATTCGTCCCCAGTTAGGATCTCGACCGAAAACCGCCGATTTTACTAAGGAAGAACCAGCAATGGTGCGAGCAATCTGACGAGCGGACTGATCATCGGCCGCCCCCGAAACCCGCACTTCTATTAAACAGGTGGCTCCTTCCCCATCCCGGGCGATCGCTTTGGCCAAGTATTGACAAACTTCCGTTAACATGGCCTCTAACTTTTGGGCATCCCGGCCCATTTCTGTGATCGCCGTGGTGCGCGATTGACCATTAGCCAAGGCGATCAGACTGTCATTGGTACTGGTGTCCCCATCCACCGTAATCTGATTAAAACTTTTATTAGCCGCCCGACTTAACATACTTTGCCAGAGAACCGTCGATACTGCGGCATCACAGGTAATAAAGGAGAGCATCGTCGCCATATTCGGGTGAATCATCCCCGATCCCTTGGCAATTCCCCCAATTGTGACCGGACGACCATCGATGGTGGTTTGCAAGGCGATCGATTTGGGGACTAGATCCGTGGTCATAATCGCCCGGGCCGTGCTTTCGCCACCATTTTCCGACAATAAACCTGCTAAGGTCGGTAAAGCGGCGGTTAACGCATCCATGCGAATCCGTTGCCCGATCACTCCCGTAGATGCCAGCAAAATTGCATCGGCGGGAATCCCTAAAACTTGGCTCAAGGCGGCGGCACTATCGAGAGCATCTTGCCATCCAGCTTCCCCCGTGGCGGCGTTTGCTTGGCCGGCATTACACAAAATCGCCCTGGCGCTGGCTTTAGTTTGTAGGCGTTGACGGCAATAATCGACGCAAGCAGCCCGCACTTGACTGGTGGTAAAGACTCCGGCGGCGATCGCTTCTGTTTCCGAGACAATGAGGGCTAAATCGGGCAAACCGGACGGTTTTAGGCCCGCGGCCATCCCTGCGGATTTAAATCCTTTTGGGGCCGTGATCCCCCCCTCTATTTCCTGCCAATCGGCCATTTTCTCCCGTCTCCTACTCAAATTCGACACTCGATTATAGCAAGTAAAAAGCCAAAAATTAGCAAAGGGTTTGACCGTTTCGGGTTGGGAAGTGGGGAAAAAAGGCCGACGGCTGATAATTCCTGGCTGCAAATTAGCCTAAAATACGATTAATTGGCCAGAATTTTGGAGAGATAGTTTATGGAACGCGGTTTATTGTGGACACCTTTATTAATTCTGTTTATTTGGTTGGCTTGGAGTGGTTGGAATGAATACCAAAAAGTGGAAATCTATCGACAATGGGCCGAAAACTTTGATCGAGCTAAGTATGATATATATTCTGTCTTAGGTCAAAAAGATAAAATTATCACTTGGGGAAAGCCAACTCGTAAGGGAGTGATTAATTTACAAACTTTTTCCCTAGAGGAGGTCAAAGAAATCCGTTTGTTAGTTAATAATCAAGTGGTGGATTTAGATGCTCTTCCCCCGCAGGGTTCCCCTTTCCTAGAATTTATCTTTAAGGAGCGATCGCCTGAAAAAATTCCCTTTACTGAAGTTGAATTGGCTAGTCGGTGGGCGAAATTTTTACAACAACAAATCTTAATTTAATGGCGATAATTTCTAGCGCAATCTACCCGATCGCAGGATACCGACAACTAACCATAAACCGATAAAACTAGCTGTGGCAAATAATACGGTACTAATAATAGTTAATTGCCGAGATTGGGTGCTGGCTGTGACAATGGCGGCCCCGATAATTAAGGAACCAATAATCACACTAAAAGCTAGTCGATTGGCGGAATTATCTAAACTGCGACGGAGATTATCTAAGTCGCGAATTTTCAGATTAACATTTAAAGTTTCCGAGGTTAAACCATCTAGTAAAACTTCAATTTGACGGGGATATTTCAGGGAAAAAGATTTCAAGTCTAAAACTGTTCTTAGGGCAGTTTGTAGGGGAGTGCTACCGATTAACTGTTGTTCAAGAATATTAGTTAATAGCGGTTTGACTTCTTCTAGGATATTAATATCAGGATTAAATTTTCGGGCAGTTCCTTCTAGATTGGCGAGACTTTTAGCGAATAAACCTAAATTACCTGGAAGTTTAATTCTATTGCGACGGGCAATTTGCAAAAGTTCATAAACCACCTCACTAAAGTTAATTTGATTTAAATTGAGGTTATAATATTTTCGCAGCATCCGCTCATAATCTACCTCTAATTGTACTAAAGTAATCGGGACTACTGACTCAGATAATTTAATAGTTAGTTGACTGCATCTTTTCGCATCTAAGTCAACAATTGCCAATAACAATTCTGTTAAAATTTGTTGAGTTTGCGGGTCTAATCTGCCCACCATACCACAGTCAATTAAAGCTACTCTACCATCGTCAAGATAGAAAATATTACCCGGGTGAGGATCGGCATGAAAGAAGCCATCAATATAAATTTGTTGAAAAAATGACCGAAACAAAATTCTAGTTATTTCACTTTTTCTTTGGGAAATTGCTTGCTCAGTTGGCGGTCTAGAAACATCGGCCTCTAAAATTTGTTTTCCTTCTAACCATTCTAACACTAATAGCTTGGAATTAGTTAAGTCCCAATAAATTTTAGGAATAACTAACTGTTTGGGTTCTGACCACCGACTCTGGGTTAAATTATAGCGTAATTGGTCAGTATAATGACCTTCTTGGGTGAAATCTAATTCCGCATTGACTGCTTTAATAAACTCCTCTGCTAAGTTAACAACGTCATAACTTTGACCAAATTCTGTTAGGGCAACTAAATCAGCAATTCCCTTAATTAAGGCACTATCTTGAGCGACAATTTTTTCGATACCCGGACGCAAGACTTTAATCGCTACTTCCTCCCCAGATAATAAAGTTGCCCGATGAATTTGCCCGATCGATCCTGCGGCGATCGGTTGGGGATTAATATACTTAAATACCTGTTTGATCGGTTTTGCTAACTGTTCGGTGATGACTATTTCTATATCTGTCCAAGCAACGGGAGGAACTTGCGCTTGTAGGGCAGTTAAAGCCTCGATATAATTAGCGGGTAGCAGATCGGGACGGGTACTAAGTAACTGTCCCAATTTGACGTAAAAAGGCCCCAATTCCACGAGGATTTTTTTGAGAACTTCTGGGGTGGGAATCTGGGGATTTTCTGTTTTTCCTAGGGTTAAAACCCCGCGCATATAGTCCCAACCGTTGCCGAGAACTATCTCAAGGATTTCTTTTTGTCTTTGACTGGTTTGGGGGAGTGAGAACACGGTATTATCAGTTATCAGTTATCAGTTATCAGTGGGGAAGTTATCAGTGATCAGATTTGAGTTTTAAGTGAGCAGTATTAAGTAGGTAGGCGTTAAAAATTATCAAATACCCCCCTTATCAAGGGGGGACTAAGGGGGGATCGACACCCCCCTTATCAAGGGGGGCAGGGGGGATCAGAGACAAAATCTATCTTCAATTTAATTATAACTACTTACTTAAATAGAAGTTTCCTACTGTCTTTTCACTGATTACCGTTTACTGATTACTGAAAAAGCTGGTAACTAATATCGATCCTATAACAATTTCTCTAATTTGGGATCGGTTTGTAATTGCTTGAGAACTTGTTTAATATCTTGGGTACGATCTTTGTGGACAACGAGAGTCGCTTTCCCGTCGCGAACAATTACCAGATCTTTTAAACCAATAGTAACGATCACTTCCTCCTCATCACTAGCATAGATAATAGAGCCTTCCGTATCCAAACCGACATGATTGGCCAGTTCAATATTTTTGCCCTTTGCTTCTAGTAATCTTTCCAGAGAATTCCAATCTCCCAGATCATCCCAACCGAAATTAGCGGGTAAAACGTAAGCGAGTTGGGTTTTTTCCATCAAAGCATAATCGATACTTTTTTTCTCTAAATCCTCATAGGCAGCGATGCCCCGATCGATCAGAGGCTGTAAAATATTATTAGCGTGGGTTTTTAGCTCCTCTAAAACCACTTGTCCCTGAAAGATAAACATTCCGCTATTCCAGCTAAAAAGTCCCGTTTCTAGGAATTTTTCGGCCGTGGTGCGATCGGGTTTTTCCGTAAAACGACTCACTTTATAGACGGGTAAACCATTAAATTCGCCTTGATTTTCTCCCTGTTCGATATAACCGTAACCGGTGGAGGGATAATCGGGTTTAATCCCTAAAGTAACGATCGCTTTTTGGCTGACGGCCACTTCTACGGCCGCTTTTAAAGTGTTAATATAAGCCTCTTGATTACCAATATAATGATCGGCAGGAAAAAAACCGATCGCCACTTCTTTACCATAACGTTTTATCACTTCTAAAGTAGCCCAAGTCACAGCCGGGGCCGTATCCTTGCCCACCGGTTCCACTAATAGGTTACTCTCCGGTAAATCGGGCAGTTGTTCGCGGACACCATCAGCGATCGCACTAGCGGTAATTACCCAGAGATTTTCCCAACCTGCCCCTAAAGATAATAGACGATCGGCCGTTGCTTGTAAAAGACTGCGACCACTACCATCAAGACAGAGAAACTGTTTCGGACGCGCTAGACGACTGAGAGGCCAAAAACGTTCCCCTTTACCACCGGCGAGAATGACTGGAACAAGCGACTGATTCATAAAAATTGACACTTATCGGTTAAGTTGAACCGATTGTATCAGACGGCAGCGAGGGGTGAGCGTTTTCCCGACCCAAAGCTAAAAAGCGGGCAAATAACCCGCTTTCTAGCAAAAATAACCGAAATATTGCGATTAGAAATTCATTTCGGCCGCTTGTACTGTTTCCACTTGTTTTTTCTTAATAACTAAGAGGATTTGGCAGAGCATAATACCACCGAGGAATAAAACTAATCCTTTGATCCGGCCGGGATTTTGCAGGACAACTTCCGTCTCTTTTTGACCAAAACCGCCGACATTGGGGTTACTGGTTAAAAATTGTCCCACTTCGATCGCTTGACCTTCCGAGACGATTAACTCAGGACCTGCGGGAATATTTTCCACCACGGGGCCAGCTTCAGAAGTGATGGTGACTTCATAACCACCGGCTTCGGTTTTGCTGATCTGGCTAATTGTACCTGCGGTAGAAGCTTTGAAAGCGTTATTATTGCTCGGTTCACCGGTGGGGTACACTTGACCGCGACCGCGATTGGCCCCTAAATGCACAGCATATTTACCGAAGTGAATACCCTTATTTTGGCTAGGATCGGGGGCCAAGACGGGGAAAACGATCTCTTTGTATTGATCCCCGGGTAAGGGGCCGACGATAACCACGTTATCTTGACCTTCTTTGTAGGATTGGAAATAGACTCCACCGAGTTTTTCCTGCATTTCTTCGGGAATGCGATCGGGGGGGGCGATTTTAAAACCATCCGGTAGCATTAAGACTGCACCGACGTTTAAACCCCCCTTGGATCCGTCGCCTAACACCTGTTGACTGGCGGGATCGTAGGGGATTTTTACCACTGCTTCAAAGACGCTATCGGGTAGTACCGAGTGGGGGATTTCAATTTCGGCGGGTTTTTGGGCTAAATGGCAGTTCGCGCAGACAATCCGACCGGTTGCTTCTCTGGGGGTTTCCGGGGCGGTTTGTTGCGCCCAAAAAGGATATGCTTGGGCCGATTGGGGGTTAATGACATCGCTGGTTAGGAGTAGGGAAACGGTAGCGATCGCCACGAGGACAGCTTTCACTAGGGCCTGTCTGTGGACTTGCGGGAAGCTTAAAAAGTTGAATGTTCTCATCTCTATCGGTTGAATAATTCCAAATCTCGTCACATTGAATAATCTAGGACCACCAGGGTTCTTCACCGGTGCGGAAGTCGGTTTCCGTCCAAGTGGAGAAGACGACTTTATCATTATCGGTGACGTTGGCATGGGCGAGGGCTAAGGATAGAGGCGCTGGACCGCGAACTACTTTTCCTTCGGCATTGTACTGGGAACCGTGGCAAGGACACATGAATTTTTCTTCGCTGGCATTCCAAGGCACCACACAACCTAAGTGGGTACAGACGGCGTTAATTCCGTAGTTGGCCAGGGTTTTGTCCTCTTGGACGACTAAATAGGTGGGGTCGCCTTTTAAACCTTGGGCTAAGGTGCGATCGCCAGCGTTATGGCTGGTCAGAAATTGACTGACAATCACATCATTGCCTAGGGCATCTTTAGCGGTGACACCGCCACCCGTACCACCGGCCGAGGGGGGAATAAAATACTTAACAATCGGATACAAAGCCCCCGCTGCTACTCCGGTAATTGTACCAAAGGTCAACAGGTTCATAAATTGACGACGCCCCAAATCGGGAACATCTGTACCGGAAACTTGACTCATTGCTCCTTATCTCCAAATGTAAATTTTTGTAAACTAATTCTCATCTAAGGGCGATTTTGTGCATCTCGATCAAGACGAAAACCCAGAGCTTAAAGAAGGTTTACAAGGGCTGTATTAGATTATTACAGATATTGAGTCACGGACAATTGCCACAGCAAAGCTGCCCCAAATGCGATCGCTGTTTTCTCGCTTTCAGTGCTAGAGGCAAATTATTAAAAAATTGACATAATGGCGGCTTGTCTGTTTACTTGACAGTTACGCTTCCTATCAGTCATACTATTAAAAATAGTTCAAAAAAACCAAAGATTAGGTTATGTGACTCTAACCAACACAATCAACTATTACCAGTGATTTACTCAAGATGATGACAGCTAATTCTGCTTATGAATTGTTAGAATATGCTTATGATAAACTCGATTTTAGTCAAGGCGACTTAGTGAGTTCAAAAGTGTCATTGTCAGAAATAACTTTAGAAGAGTGGATAGAAAAAGGAGATTGGTTAGAATTAGCCAAGCAAGTTGAAGCAGAAAAAGTTTTTTTTGTCAATAATAATCCTGTGATTATTTTTGCTAAATGCGATACTCAAGAAGATGAAAAAGTACGGCAAATCTTTAATAAAATATGGTGTATGGCTAGACCAAGTTACCTATTTTTAGCGAAAGAAGGTGAACTAGCTATTTACGATCTAACCAAACCACCTGCTAGAAGTATAGAAGATTGGAAGGAAAATAATAGACCGTTAGAAGTTGCCCAAAACATACTTGAAGTAACTTCAAAACTTTATCAATACAGACGGGAACAAATTGAATCAGGGAAGCTTTTTGAGGATGAGCGTTTTGAAACATCTAATCAACGTGCTGATCAATCACTGATCAAAGATTTAAAAACAGTTCGTTTAGCCTTAATTCGTGAAGGATTAAGCGAAAATAAACGTAAATATGCTCATGCTTTAATTGGTAGATCAATTTTTATTCGCTATTTGGAAGATAGAGGAATTTTAACTCAAGAGTATTTTGAAGCAATAGCACAAAACAATGCAACATGGAAAGCCTTACTTAATGCTCCTGACGATCAGTTAAATATGGAAATTGAAGCTAAACAACATTATATCAAAATATTAAGTGATAAAAGTTTTACCTATGCTTTATTTAATCGGTTGAGTCAAGATTTTAACGGAGATATGTTCCCTTCTGATGAACAAGAAGCGGAATCTGTTGAGCAACAGCATTTATCTCTCTTACAAGAATTTTTACAGGGAAATATTGATCAACAAAAAAAATTATTTTTCTGGGCCTATAAATTTGATATAATTCCTATTTCTTTAATTAGTAGTATTTATGAAGAATTTTATCATGAGTCAAATACAGAAAATATTGATAATGGGACGCATTATACACCGAGTTCATTAGTAGAATTTGTCTTGTCTAAAGTTTTAACGTCAGATTGTTTGACAACTCATCCCCGTATTCTTGATCCTTGTTGTGGTTCAGGAATCTTTTTAGTGGAAGCATTTCGGAGAATTGTGAGACATCGAGTCTATCAAAATCAGGGACAGCGATTAAGTTGGCAAGAGTTAAGAGAAATCTTAAAAAATCAGATAGCTGGGATAGAAATTAATTCAGAAGCTATCAGAATTACTGCATTTAGTCTATATCTTGCTTTATTAAATTATCAAGAGCCTCGAAACATTTTATCACAAATTAAACGAGGTGAAAAATTACCCTTTTTAATTTATCAAGCGAATGGGTTATCTGAGGATAATCACTTTAATAATTTAGTCTGCGATAATGCTTTTCAAGAATTTTCTAACTCAGAGGATGTGATATTATCTAGAAATTTTAGTAGTCAATGTGCTGATGTTGTTGTCGGTAATCCTCCTTGGGGATCTCCTAAAACGAAGGATAAAAAAGGCACAAAAGACTTAAATATCGCTTTACAATGGTGTCAAGAACGTGATTATCCAGTCGGAGATAAAGAACGTTCTCAAGCGTTTATCTGGAGAGTATTTGATTTTTTAAAAGATAATGGATGGTCAGCATTAGTGGTATCAACAGGTATTTTATTTAAGACCCATGATAAAAGCAAAGAATTTAGACAAAAATGGTTAAACAGTGTCTTATTAAAAGAAGTTGTCAATTTTGCTCATGTTCGTGATATTTTCTTTAAATCTGGTAATAAAAACCAATCTAGTGCCTCAATTTCTCCTTTTGCTTCAATTATTTTTCAGAAAGTCAATCAGACAGAGTTAACCTTAAAAGATCAAGTTGTCACTTATTGGTCTGCTAAAAAAACAGCTATGATTAAAAATGTGCAAGCTGTTATTTTGAGTGTTATGGATCGTCGTGGTATCAGACAAAGTGAACTATTTTATAATGATTCTTTATGGAAAATTTATTATTGGGGAAATCATCAAGATGCTGGTTTAATTCAAGGTATAACTTTAGCTCCAGCATTAAAAGAATTACATGATCCTAACAATAGTGGTCAAGGGTTTACAACTGGAAGTGCTTATTCAGCACCACAATGGCTATCTGAATATCAAAATCTACCGATTCCCAAATTTCAACGTTATTCTTCTATTCAAAAAGACTGGTTTACATCATCTCCCAAAAAAGTGCATCGTATAGCGAATGAATCTTTATTCTATGGTGAAAGATTATTGATTAAACATGGCATTAGTCAAGCATCTAGAAAAAAAGGAGAAATTATTGCTCGATTAGAATCAGAAAACTTCAGTTTTACAAATTCAGTAAATTGTATCAAGTTACATGATGCTGAAGAATGGAAATATAAAATTATATTAGGAACTTTATGGTCTTCATTATCTCGTTATTACTTTTTTCTGACTTCTAGCAAATGGGGAATATGGCATGATGGAATTTATAAGGATGAATATTTAAGTTTGCCGATTATTTTTCCAAAGGATCAAGGTATTCGGGAAAAAGTTATCGATATTGTTGAGCAATTACAGAATTGTAATCCTATAAAGTATAGTATTGAACATCCTGAAGGAAAAACTCCAGAAAAAATAGAAGCACAACTCACTGAATTAGAATATCAATTAGATGAGGCAATATTTGATGTCTATGATCTCACCATTGCTGAACGGGATCTCATTCGTGATATGTGTGATGTAGGGATAGAGTTTTACTATAATCATATCAACAGTAAAGCAGTAAAACCTGTTGAAAGCTATCCTCAACAAAATCAAGGACTTCTCAACGATATTAATAAAAACCGTCAAACTCAAAAAGAATTAGAAGGTTATTTACAAGCCTTTTTAGATATTTGGAATCGAGAATTAGAACCTGATGGTGAATTCAGTTGGCAGATTATTCGTCCTCAATTTCAGGGGTTAGAAAATCCTATGTTAGCCGTTATTTTCTCTACACAAGAGTATGGAGAAAAACCTCAACCTGTCTCCCAATCAGAGCAAAAACAATGGATAGAAATTATTGATCAATTAGCAAGACAAGAAAACGGTTTATTAGTTCCCTATAATAGCCATCAAATTTATCTTGATGGTTTAGTTCGTTCGGTTTCTGATACAGAAATCATTATTATTAAGCGTAATGAACGAAGATTCTGGACTCGTAGCATGGCGCGTGAGGATGCGGAGGCAACAATGCTTCAAATTATTAACTTACAAGAATCTCAAGAAAGGCTCTAAACTTATGGCAAAACCAAGTTTATTAGAAAAAGATATATGGGGTAATCATGAAAAGAGAGTTTTGGAGCTTTTTAGTCGTGCTTTGAAATTACTTCAAGAAAGCACAGATTTGCCGTATAAAGAAGATGATTTAAGTCGTCAGCTTTTTATGTTAGTTCGTAGGCTAAATTGTCAGAATGATAAACAAGGGCTTTCCTGTTCTCCCATATATCAAGGTCAAAATCAGCCTGTTAGTGATGATGCAAGTCGATCTAGACGAGAAGACAAAAAACCTGATTTTCAGTGGGAAATGCGGGATTCACATGAGATAAATCCTGAGAGGATGTCTAGGTACTATACTTTAGAAGCTAAACGATTAGGTTCTCCTCCGTCAAAATTTCAAAAAGATTATGTTTTAAAAGGCATACAAAGATTTATTTTAGCTGAATGGGGTTATGGAAAATCCGTCAGTTCGGGAGCAATGATTGGTTATATTCAAAATATGGAATTAAAAGAAATTTTAAATAAAGTTAATAAGCATTGTTCACAACTAACCATTATAGATTTAACTTTATCGCCGGAAGGATGGCAAAATGATGTGAGTCGTCTTGACCATCAACTAGAACGTCCTGATGTGCCACCTAGTCCATTTAATTTAAGACATCTATGGGTAGATTTACGAAGTAAAAAAACTGATAACAATGACGATACCTCATCATAAAAATTTATTCAAATTCTCCATTAAACGCTCATGAATCTCATCACCCCAAAACCGAAATAAGGACAACCCTAGACGATTGACCCTTAAAAACGCATCCTCAGCATCATAAACGGCTAATTCTCACTGATTCTGACTCATTAAAATCATCAATCTACCTTTTAAGTCAACTCTTAGAAATTGCTAAAATAGGAGTAGAAAAAGCGATAGAAACCGATGAAGAAACGGCAACCGCTTGGATAAACCAACAACTAGAAAGCTTGGGAGTAAACCTAATCTGATGAACACAAAAATAAATCTACCAATGGAACAAATTAAAGGATTTTGTCAAAAGTGGCAAGTCACCGAATTGGCATTATTTGGTTCAGTTTTACGCGAAGATTTCCGTTCAGATAGCGATATTGATATTTTAATTACCTTTTCCCCAACTGCTAAACGAGGTTTAACCGAAACCCTACAAATGCGCGATGAACTGCAAGCAATTTTTGATCGAAAAGTAGATTTAATTGTGAAAGCATCACTCAAACGGAGTGATAACTGGCTAAGATGTAAAAACATTTTAGAATCAGCACAGATTATATATGCCTCATTGTAAATGCTATCAGACGTATTTTGCGCTATACTGATGGAAAAATAAATTAACAGAACTTTTGAAAGCGATCGCACATTTACTCTAAGAGTGCTTTAAAAGCAAAATCCAAACAACTCTTAGAAATTGCTAAAATAGGAGTATAAAAAGCGATAGAAACCGAGGAAGAAACGGCAACCGCTTGGATAAACCAACAACTAGA
Source organism: Microcystis sp. M144S2 (assembly GCF_020246065.1). Classification (NCBI taxonomy): domain Bacteria; kingdom Bacillati; phylum Cyanobacteriota; class Cyanophyceae; order Chroococcales; family Microcystaceae; genus Microcystis; species Microcystis sp. M144S2. The sequence continues at coordinate 18,516 of NZ_JADBTR010000161.1, read as the reverse complement.
AAGCTTGGGAGTAAACCTAATCTGAACAACACAAAAATAGAACTACCCTGGATTTTTACCAGAGGTTTATTTTTAACGGGGGAGAATGTCAACCCTCACTCCCAGACTCAACAGTATGGCCGACTTCGCTGATCCATTGGGCAATTTCTGCGCGGGATGCGGTGGTTTCTACCGTGACGATTTTATTGGCTACATCCACCGATATTTGGGCTGCTGGTTGCTGATTATTAATCGCTTTAGTAATGGTATTAGCGCAACCTTCACAGGCAATACTAGGCACTTTTAGGGTAATTGTCATTGTTGTAACTCCAGTAACTTCATAGCTAAAAACTAGCATAAATTGTCAGGGGTAGCTGATTTTTTAAGAGTTTATTTACCATTTCAGCACTGCCGCTTCGATCCCCTGTTCCCGACGCAGTTTACTATCTTTTTCTAGCCATTGGATGACCTGTTTATGGGTTAGTTCTTCTAGGGTTACTCCCGTATCTTCGGCGATTATTTTTAGTAAGCGTAGGGAAGAAATCGTTAAACGAGTCAGGAATTTTTCGGGAGAAGTTAAGAGGGCAGCGTCCACATCTGCGGATTCTTCTGGGGTTAAAAATTGTCTGTTTTCGATCATAGTTTTATTTGGTTTCCATCCAATTGTCACCGGCTTTAATTTCTACCAAGAGAGGGATCGTCAAGGAGACAGCTTCTTCCATAGTCGTCTTGATTTTTGACTCTAGGGATGGCCATTCTTCCCTCGGTACTTCCAAGACTAATTCATCATGGACTTGCAGCAGTAATCTCGCTCGATAATTTTGCAGTACCTCGGCCAATTTTACCATCGCTACTTTAATAATATCAGCACTGGAACCCTGAATGGGCGCATTAGCAGCCGATCTTAATAATTGTGCTTCCTCGTTGTTGAGTTTGAGGCTATCTAAATCGATGTCGTGTAAGGACAGTCCCCGCAGTCTTTTTAAGAGGGGATTATCGAAGTTAAAATAACGTCTTCTGCCCAAAATTGTTTCCACATATCCCTGAGCGATCGCTTGTTTTTTGCTATTTTCTAAATACTCAAATACTTGGGCATAACGTTGATGATATTTTTCAATAAATTTTCTGCCCTGTTCTACGGTTAATTTCGATTCACGGGCGAATTTTTGCGCTCCCATGCCATAAATAACTCCGAAGTTAATTGTTTTTCCTAAACTGCGTTCTTCGGGGGTAATTTCCCCTTTATCAAAGAGCAATTGAGCGGTGACTTTATGAACATCTTGATTACTACGATACGCTTCTAATAAAACTGGTTCTTGACTGAGATGAGCGAGAATTCTTAACTCGATTTGTGAGTAGTCCGCTGATACTAATAAGTAACCATCTTCGGGGATAAAAGCTTGACGAATTCGTCTGGAAAATTCACTGCGAATAGGGATATTTTGTAGGTTAGGATTGGAGGATGATAAGCGTCCGGTGCTGGTGATGGTTTGATTAAAATCCGTATGCACTCGTGCGGTTTTTGGTTCGGCTAATTTCGGTAAAGCATCCACATAGGTGGATTTTAATTTAGATAAGGTGCGATGTTCAAGGATATAATCAATTAAGGGATGATCGCCTTGTAGTTTCTCTAAAACACTTTGATCGGTGGAGTAACCTGTTTTAGTTTTTCTGGATTTTTTGCGGTTGAGTGCTAATCGATCAAAGAGGATTTCACTTAACTGTTTAGGAGAGCTAAGATTAAAAGTTTCTCCGATGGATTCATAAGCTTTTTTTTCTATGTCTGCCAAGTCTCTTTCTAGTTGCTGGGATAAGTTTTTTAGATAATTGATATTAATTTTTATACCATAATTTTCCATTCGCCACAGCACCATCACTAAGGGAGATTCTACCTCTGAGAATAATTGATACAAAGGGGGAATTTTAGTTAATTCTGCCTGTAATTTTTCTCGAAGTAAATAGGTAGCATAGGCATCTAATCCACAGTAGTTAGCAGTGGTGTTAATATCTAAATCAGCGATGGTTTTTCCCGCAGGAATACCGAGACTTTTATAACTAAGAGAAGTCATACCGTCTAAATAGCGATCGCACAAATCTTCGAGATTATGAGTTAGTTCGGGATGGAGGACATAACTAGCCACCATAGTATCAAAAACTAGACCTTTAACGGTAATTCCTTGATGATAAAAAACATCAATATCAAATTTCGCATTTTGGAAGACTTTCGGATAATTATCACTGGCTAAAATTGGGCGTAATTTTTCGAGGACTATCTCTAGATTTAAATTATCACCGCTCTGGTGGCTTATGGGAATATAGGCCATAGAATTTAATTCTTTTCCCCAACAGCAACCGATCCCGACTAATTTGGCTACACGAGGATTTAAATCCGTGGTTTCGGTGTCCCAAGCGACGGGAAAATGTGGATTAGTGAAAGTTGTTAATTTTGCCAGTAAAGCATCTAACTTAGGAATAGTATCAATAATGTCGGGAGCAATTAGAACCGGTGGAGAAATAGGGGGTAAATCAAACAGAGACAATTGATTAGAATCAGCATAGCTAGTTAATTCTAGGGTAGGAGTGCCACCTAGATGCTGTTGAATTTGATCGAGTTTCTGGAGAATTTTCTTTAACTCTAATCTTGCCAATAAAGGTTGAACTAAACGCCGATCAAAACCTCGGAGACGAAATTTCTCTTCCTCGAGACTAACGGGGGCATCAAGGGCAATTTTGGCTAAATAGCGAGAACTTTCGGCGGCGGTTTTTCCCTCTAATAATTTAGTTTTTACCATTCCCTTAATCGATTCCAGATTGGTATATATATCGTCTAAGTTATCGTATTTTTTTAATAAATCTATCGCTGTTTTTTCGCCAATTCCGCGCACCCCGGGGATATTATCAGACTTATCACCGCAAAGAGCTTTAAAATCTACTACCTGTTTTGGTGTCACCCCTAACTTTTCCGTGACAGCTTGGGAATTAAATTCTGTATAACCCTGTCCCGATGTATTTTTGACCGCATTAATATCCAGATAGAGAACCGTGGTTTTTTTCTCCTCATCTACCAATTGGAACAAATCTCGATCGCCTGTTAAAATCTTGACCGTATAACCATGATCACCGGCTTGTTTTGCCAAAGTTCCTAAAACATCATCTGCTTCGTAACCGGGGGAAGTCACAATAGGAATATTCATCGCTGCTAAGAGACTTTGCAGATTAGTTAAATCGGGGCGAAATTCTTCGGGAGTTTCTTGCCGATTAGCCTTATAATTAACATCAGCTTCATGGCGAAAAGAAGGGACTGCTAAATCAAAAGCCACTGCTAAATAAGTGGGTTTTTGAGTTTCTAGTAACTGCAGCAGAGAATTTAAAAACCCAAAACAAACACTGGTGGGAATGCCGGTAGAAGTACGCAGAGGACCAGAACGAGACTTAGCAAAGGCATAATAGGCACGAAAAGCCAAAGAATGCCCATCGATCAGGATAAATAGCTTATTTTGCTCGGCACTGGTCATAATCTAGCCTCTTTAGTCCTATCAAAATAATACTAAATAGTGTATAAAATTTACATCCCCTATTTTGCCCGAATTTGCCTAAATTTGACAAGGGAGTTTCTTCTGTATTAGACTATAACAGATGCTGGCCTTGTTCTAACCTTAAATCTTTCTATCTCTTTACAGGCGGCGGATGCCTGTGCTACCAATTGCATCAATGTCATTTACAGGCATCCTGTTTGTACCACTAGGGAACTATCAGAAAAATGCGGATTACTGTAGGCTCTGTTTTAAAGCTGTTAGCGAAGGGAATTATGCTACACTAGCATCAATATCTAGTCAAAAAGGCTTGTAATTTATGACTCCTCATCTTTCTCTTAGCCAGATTATAGAATCTATCGATAAACTTTCTTTAGAAGAACAAAACCAATTATTTGAAAAATTAGCGCAGAAAAAACAACAACAAGAGCATCCACTGCTCAATATACCAGTTACACTAACCTATAATCCCCTCTTAGATGAAGTCATAGAGAGTATGGAAACCTATCGTCAAAAAGTTGACCAAGAAGACAGTCAACAAGTTGAAACACCGTGACTCAATATATATTAGATACCGATCATATAACCCTACTGCAAAAACTACATCCGAACTTAGTTCGGAGAGTAGCGTCTATCGATCCTGATGATACGGCTATAACAATTATTACTTTAGAAGAACAAGTAAGAGGATGGTTCAGCGTGATCAGAAAATACTCTCAAAGCAATCAATATGAAAAGTTAATCAAAGGCTATCAAGGTTTGAGAGATATAGTTAATTATCTGAGCAAATTTAAAATTTTGAACTATACTTTAGAAGCTCATTATCATTTCAGAGAATTACGGGAGCAAAAAATTCGTATAGGAACACAAGATTTAAGAATTGCAGCGATTAGTTTATCAGAAAACAGTATTTTAGTAACACGCAATTATCGTGATTTCTCTCAAATCCCTAATTTACGCCTACAAGATTGGACAATATAGAACTCTGTAGGGATGACTACGAAAATTGTTACATTTTTTAAGGATTACCCAGCCATTATTCAGCCATTAGCCTGGCATCGGCGATCGCTGATAACACCGCCTCAAAAAAAATATTTGCCAAAAAGCCAGCGTAAGGGTATTTTAAGAATAATTTTATATGAGTACTTTTCGATTACATGAGAATCCTAGTTACAGGCGGTGCGGGTTTTATTGGTTCCCATCTAATCGATCGCTTGATGGAACAGGGTCATGAAGTGATCTGTCTGGATAACTTCTACACGGGGGTGCGCCGAAATATCGTTAAATGGCTAGGAAATCCTTATTTTGAGCTAATTCGTCACGATATCACCGAGCCGATCCGTTTAGAGGTGGATCAGATTTATCACCTGGCCTGTCCTGCTTCCCCGATCCACTATCAATATAACCCCGTCAAAACGATTAAAACCAATGTTTTAGGGACCATGTATATGCTGGGCCTGGCTAAAAGGGTAAAAGCGCGATTTTTGCTCGCTTCTACCTCGGAAGTCTATGGCGATCCCGATGTGCATCCGCAAGCGGAAGAATATCGAGGCAATGTCAACTGCATCGGGCCGCGTTCCTGTTATGACGAGGGTAAACGGGTGGCGGAAACCCTGGCTTTTGAGTATTATCGGGAGCATAAAGTCGATATCCGGGTGGCTCGGATTTTTAACACCTACGGCCCGCGAATGTTGGAAAACGATGGTCGAGTGGTGAGTAATTTCGTCGTGCAAGCTTTGCGCGGTGAACCCCTGACGGTTTATGGTCAAGGTTCCCAAACCCGCAGTTTTTGCTATGTTTCTGACCTGGTGGAAGGGTTAATGCGTTTGATGAATGGGGACTTTATCGGGCCGATTAATCTCGGCAATCCCGATGAATACACAATTCTGGAATTAGCGCAAGTCATCCAAGGCATGATTAATCCCGATACCGAATTGGTCTATAAACCACTGCCAGAAGATGATCCTAAGCAGCGACAACCAGATATCACTCGTGCTAAAACCTATCTAGATTGGAGTCCCACTATTCCTCTAAATCAGGGTTTAAAAATGACGATCGAGGATTTCCGTTCTCGTCTAAGCTAATCCCTAATCAATAAATTTAACTTAATTGTCACTGGAGTGATTATCATGCGTGTTTGTGTTATCGGAACGGGTTATGTGGGTTTAGTCACTGGGGTTTGTCTAGCACATATCGGCCATCATGTTATCTGTATTGATAACAATGAAGAAAAAGTCAAATTGATGAAATCGGGACAATCCCCCATCTATGAACCGGGGTTATCGGAATTAATGCAGTCTTCGGCAGCCTCCGGCAATCTGGAATTCTCCACGGATCTAGAAGCGGGAGTTAAACACGGCGAAATCCTCTTTATCGCTGTTGGTACTCCTGCACTACCAACGGGGGAAAGTGACACCCGTTATGTGGAAGCGGTGGCCCGGGGTATTGGGGCCCATCTCAACGGTGGTTATAAAGTAATCGTCAATAAATCTACCGTTCCCATCGGTTCTGGGGATTGGGTACGGATGATCGTCCTCGATGGCGTGGCCGAGAGACAAAAAAATCTCGTGGCCGCTGGTGGCGGTATTAGTACACTAGAACGCATCGAAGCGGATTTCGATGTGGTCAGCAATCCCGAATTTTTACGCGAAGGTTCGGCAGTTTATGATACTTTTAACCCTGATCGTATTGTTTTAGGCAGTAACAACCCGAAAGCCATCGAAATGATGAAGGAATTGTACGCGCCTTTGGTTAAACGCCAATTTGCTGATGATCCCTCCTTGCCTCCCGTTCCCGTAGTGGTTACGGATCTCAGTTCGGCGGAAATGATTAAATACGCTGCTAATGCCTTCCTAGCCACCAAAATTAGCTTTATTAACGAAGTAGCTAACATATGCGATCGCGTGGGGGCCGATGTCACCCAAGTGGCTAAAGGTATCGGTTTAGATTCCCGTATCGGCAGCAAGTTTCTCTCGGCCGGGATCGGTTGGGGGGGTTCCTGTTTCCCCAAAGATGTGTCGGCTTTGGTACATACCGCAGAAGACTACGGTTACGAAACGGAATTACTTAACGCCGCTATCAATGTTAACAAACGTCAACGGACAATCGCGATCGAAAAACTGCAACAGGAATTAAAAATCCTCAAGGGTAAAACCGTCGGTTTGTTGGGATTAACTTTTAAACCCGATACCGATGATATGCGCGATGCTCCGGCTTTAACCATGATCGAACAGTTAAATCGTTTAGGTGCTAAGGTAAAAGCCTATGATCCGATCGTTTCCCAAAGTGGTTTAAGTCACGGTTTAAGCGGTGTGATTATCGAATCGGATCCGGAAAGATTAGCCGATGGTTGTGACGCTTTGGTGGTGGTGACGGAATGGCAAGAATTCCTCCGTCTCGACTACGGGAAAATGGTTAAAACCATGCGCGAACCCGTGTTAATTGATGGTCGCAATTTCCTCGATCCTGCGGTGGTGACAGCAGCCGGTTTCCGTTACCTGGGGATTGGCCGTTAATCCCAGCAATCCGCCTTTTTATCAGGACTGATGCGGTTGGGGAAGGGACAAGAAGCACCAACCCTTACCCCTGCTCCTAGGGGCGAAAATTGCCCGATTATGCCGCCTGAAAACCAAAAAATCCCTAGCTGACCATGGGGTTATTGGCTATAGTTAAATGATATGAACAGGAGCCACTAGAATCCGGGGGCGATGGGTAGAATTAAATTGAGAAACTAGAAATCAGTTTTAGCAATACATACCTATGGTTAGCTCTGTTCAATACCGCTACACTAACGAACAAGTTAGGGACTGGTTACGGGGATTACTGACAATTGCCTGGTGTGATGGGGATTATAGCACCAGCGAACAGGAATCGATCGCCCGTTTCGCTCACGAATTAGAATTAGATGACGACCACGTTCTCTATCAATCGATTAGTCCCGAAGAATTGGCCGCAAGTTTCGGTCATGACCCGAAAATATCAGAAAACTTCCTCCGCACGGCGGTTATGGTAGCGATCGCCGATGGCATTTATTCCCCCGCAGAAGCGCAATTACTGCGTAGTTATCGGGATGCTTTCGGGTTAGAAATCGAGGCCCTGTCAGCTTTAGAACATACTATCTGTGAAATTCCCGAAATTACCACAGAAGCGAATAAATCCGAGTTTATCAGTGCCGAACATCCCCACCCAGATCTGCTGCATCCCCTCAAAGACTGGTTAGATGGGGTAGAAATGCACGATCCGCGCTTGGCCCGGTTTATCTGCAAAATGGTTCCGCCTCAATGTCCTTTTGAACGCGATATCGTGCTGTTTGGTCATAAATTAGTCCATATTCCGCCTCTGTGCAAGTTAAATCCTCTCTACGAGCAATTAGTCGGTTTACGTTTCCGCGCCTTATCATACTTAGCCGATGATTGTCAAGAGGATATTTCCGAGTATATTTAGCCAATTTAACTAAAATTGCGGTTAACACGGCATAAATATCCTGCTGACAGAAAATATCTCAGCCTAAAGGCTTTTCCTAGCCAGGGCTGGCTGAATAAATCTAAAAACCTTGTTGGATAAGGCTTTTAGACTTTTTTCCCCTCAAAAAGTGCTGACCATTGGAGTGATCGGGGGTAAAATTCTGGGACTTTTTCCCTGAAAATTAGGTAACTGACTACCTCAAAATCGGTAAAACCCTACACCCGTTCGGCTGAGCTCACGGCCGAAGCCCACACCCCACACCCGTTCGGACCTCGGCGTGAGCTCGGTCGAACGCTGAGCTCACGGCCGAAGCCCACACCCTGCCCCCACCAACAAACTTTTTCAGCAGACCCTAGCTAATTCTTCCGTTAAAATTAGGTTAAGTCGCCGTTAAGAGAGAAAAACTATGAGTAAAAACTCCCGACGAGTCGATTTTCCTGATTTACCCGGGCTAAAAAACCTGCGCTCCTATCAATGGCAGTGGCTGGGCCGAGATATACTCGCCGGTGTCACCGTGGCGGCCTACGCTATTCCCCAGTGTATGGCTTACGGCGACCTGGCCGGGGTCGATCCCGTGGTGGGATTGTGGACTCTCGTGCCAGCCGCCCTAGTTTACGCCCTTTTCGGCTCTTCATCGCAACTATCCCTCGGACCAGAATCGACCACGGCAGTGATGACGGCGGCAGCGATCGCACCTCTGGTGAGCCTTCAAGGGGAAAATTACGGCAGTTTAGCGGCTTTTTTAGCCCTAATGGTCGGTTTAATCTGTTTAGTTGGTTATATCGCCCGCTTGGGATTTCTAGCTAATTTACTCTCCAAACCGATCCTAATCGGTTATATGGCGGGAGTGGCAGTGATCATGATTGCGGGACAACTGGGTAAAATTAGTGGTTTGTCAATCCGTGAAAATACGGTTTTTAAAGAAATTTTCGCTTTTTTCTGGGGAATAAACCAATGGCACTGGCCAACCCTTAGCCTAGCTCTATTGCTGTTACTATTTCTATTTGTCATCCAAAAATATTTTCCCAAAGCACCGGGTCCCTTGCTGGCGGTTTTACTGGGAACCCTCGCCGTCGCCACCTTCCATCTTGATGGAGAGGGGGTGGCAGTAGTGGGGAAAATTAGCAAGACTTTGCCCAATTTTGGCTTACCAACCCTAGATTTTTCCCAATTACTACCCCTAGTAACCGCGGCCGTCGGCATTGCCCTGGTGGGCTATTCCGATAACGTCTTGACCGCTAGAGCCTTCGCCGCACGTCATAACCAAGAAATCGATGCCAATCAAGAATTTTTAGCCCTAGGACTGGGGAATCTGGCGGCGGGTTTTTGTCAGGGATTTCCCATCAGCAGCAGCGCCAGTCGCACCGCAGTGGGCGATTCCGTGGGTAGTAAAAGTCAGCTTTACTCCCTGGTGGTGGCAGGGGTGGTGGTGGCGGTCATTTTCTTCCTCGGTCCGATACTGGCACTCTTTCCCAAGGCTGCTTTGGGTGCGCTGGTGATTTATGCGGCCTGTAAACTGGTGGATATTGCCGGTGCTAAACGACTAAAAAGCTTTCGCAATAGTGAGTTTAATCTCGCTGTCCTGACCATGGTGGGGGTGCTAACCACGGGGATTTTAAGCGGGGTTGCCATCGCCATCGGTCTCTCGGTTATCGATTTATTGGCCCGCATTACTCGGCCTGATGATGCGGTCTTGGGTACAGTCCCGGGGGTGATGGGTTTACACGCACTCCAGGATTGGCCAGAAGCGCAAACAATACCAGGGTTAGTTATCTATCGTTACGATGCCCCCTTATTTTTTGCTAATGCGGCCGACTTTAAACGTCGCGCTCTCAGTGCCATTGCCCGGGAGACAAAACCAGTAGAATGGTTTGTCTTGAATACGGAGGCCCTTGGGGAATTGGATAGTACAGCCGTAGAGATTCTTGAGGAATTAGCGGCAGAATTATCAAGACGGGGTATAGTTTTCGCTCTCGCTAGGGTTAAACACGATCTGTACTTAGAATTGCAACTTTCCCGCTTGTTAGATAAAATTAGCGAGGAGAGGATTTACTATACTTTGCCGGCGGCGATCGAAGCTTTTAAAAATCGTTAACTGATAGTTAGGGGTCGAGAAGGTCGTCGCCGACCTCCCCTCCCATAAAGAACCTACCCGTGCATAGTTTTCGGACTTTATTGAAATTAGCTGATAGAGTTGTCTAAGTTGGGCTTCCGTCGGTTGCATTTAGTCATTATCGGCTTGATTTTAGATTATTGTTCATTTTTAGCATCATTAACTGAAAGTCACTTCCCTAACCTATTTAGGGTTTGCTGAATAAAGGTGAAATGTAGGCAAGGTAAGGGTTTTGTGGCTTTTCTCGCGAAACAGGTGCAAGATTTTGAGAGAATCGTGCTTCAAAACCTTGCGTCTTCATCGGCCGGCGTCCTGTAGGGGCGAAGCATTCGGATAAAAAATCTACGGTTTCACCGATAGGTTATTGCCCGAATGCTTCGCCCGTACTTTGTCAGCAAACCCTATTTAGCATCAGTTTAACCCATTTTTCAAGAATCTAGGCTAGAATATGAAGACAAGACGTATTGCTCTGGGTTAATCTACTCTGTAGAAGCTAAGAAGGTAATCAAAATGGCTAAATATTCGCCTCTTATCCATGTATCTCCTGAAACTATGAGTGGTGTTCCTGTTTTTTCAGGTACTAGAGTTCCGATACAAACACTTTTTGATTATCTTAAAGCAGGAGAATCAATTGATGATTTTTTAGAGGGTTTTCCGACGGTAACAAGAGAACGAGTTATTAGCTTACTTGCAGAATTTGAAAAAGAGCTTATTGATAGGGTAGCGTGAAATGAGGCTTCTTTTAGATGAATGTATTGACCGAAGATTAATGAGGGAGTTTACAGGTTATAATATCAAAACTGTTCCGCAAATGGGATGGACTGGGATCAAGAATGGTCAACTGTTAGGTTTAGCTTCACAAGAATTTGATATTTTTATTACAGTGGATAACAATTTGCCATTTGAGCAAAATTTACCGCAGTTTAATCTAGCTATTATTATTTTACAATCACAATCAAATCGTTTGGTTCCTAAAGTTTTAGAAGTTTTGGCAACAGTAACAAAAGGAACAGCAACAGTAGTAAGTTTATAACAACCTATTTAAAATGAATTTAAGCCATTTTTCAAGAGTCTGGGCTAAGATATTAAGGCAATGCTGCATTACACTGCGTTAATGCAGTCTACAAAATTGGTGATCGCACTCGATGAGATGATAAAATATCAATTATTGAAGAACAAATCTATCTCCTCCATTAAATCGATAATATTTGATACCAGTTGCGTCATCTGTGACAGTAATACTATTAGGATCACATTTGCTCATTCCCGATGGACCACTACCACCACCAAAATTGAAAAAAGGAGCCATCGCTATACATTTTCCAGCTGACACAGGAACATAACAATAATCACCGCTAACTGAAGCACCAGATATATTAGGTTCAACTCTTTGTCTTTCATTAATAAACATAGGTCCCGTTTTACACTGATACTGACGACGAGATTGGCTAATTAAAATATCATTACTCATATTGTTTGCTTGTATGGGAGCAGAATGAATTAATCCCACACCAATGAACATACAGAGGATTTTAATGGCTCTCATAGTGAGTAGTTACTGCAAAAACAACCATAATAAGCAGAATCCTAACTAATAAGTTTAAACATTGTCAAGACGGAAAAAAACGGATATTGTCGGAAGTTTTGTTAACTATGTTTACAAATATCGGAAAATAACGGATAATGACGGTATTGTGTCTCCAAATCTTAACATTACTCCCATGGATACCCAAGAAGTCTTCTCACTTATTGATAATCTGGTTTTTGACCACACGGGAAAGCATCTCGATACATTGCAATTAGGGATTTTAAAGAACGTTTTTGATGGTCAGAAATATGCAAAAATAGCAGAAGAATATAATTGTTCTGAAGGTCATGCCAGAGATAAAGCCTATGAACTTTGGCGCATTCTTTCGGAAGTGTTAGGGGAAGAATTAAATAAATCAACTGTTCGATCAGCGATTGAAAGATTTATTACCACGAGTAGTACCAATAACATAGTAAATTCTGTAAAAATTGATCAGGTTACTTTTTGTCATAACCCTTCTAATAATCGAGAAATAGAAAATTATCATATTTATAAAACTGAAAACAATGTTATTAAAGCAAAACTAGAAACTGTTCCCAAACTAATAGGATTAGGATTAACGATCGAACAAATTGCTCAGGCTCTTGATTTAGATATACAATTAATTTTAGATAGTCTCAAATCAGAGTAACTTTGATAAATTTATCAAGATATGGATGTCAAGCTGCTTTGATACACAATTGACAAGGATAGGGAAATGGAGAAATTTCAACTAATACCCCAAAACTAAACCGCCAACCCCAACATCTAGAACTGCTATAGTTAAAAAATGCCTTGAATTATCTTGCTTAGTATCAAAAATAATGAGCGAATTAAGTCCCGTCGCTGCTAGATAAATTGAACGTTGAAGTTAAAGTCATCGCCTGAGTTTTTCCTATCTGCATTTGGCAAAATTTAGGGCGCGTTAGACGGCGACAATCTAGGAGTCGTCAATCAGCCAAAAAACTTTGGGGCCAGTTTACCTGGTGTTTATCGACAATTTGCTGTTGCTTACACAGACTTTTGGGAGTCCTATAAGACAGTAATTCCGAGTAAACGTCATCGACCAGTCGGAAGAAACTGGTCAAACTAATCCTATTGAAAGCTGTTTGGCATTTTATCCATGACTACAATGCACAGCAAAGCAAAGGATTAAGCCTCCATCACTACTACCGAATCACCACCTTTTTCCTAACTTCTAACCCTGATTATCGGTCAGGGGTCGATGTTTCTCGATCAAATCGATCGCCTGGGTGACACTTTCGGGGAAAATTACCACTAAACCACCCTCGGAAACCGTACTTAAAGCCTTCTCTAAAGCTTCCGTTTCATCGAGAATAACTTCCGGTCGCAAACTGGCATTTTCTTGGCTAATTCCCCGAAGAATTAAATCGGCCACTTCCCCCCGGCGGCGACCGCGAGTATCGTTATCTTCCTTAACAATAATCCGATCGAACATTTGGGCTGATAATTTCCCTAATAAAATTAAATCATCATCCCGTCGATCGCCAGGTCCGCCGACCACGCCGACTTTTTCGCCGGACCAATTGCCGACAAAACCGCCGACGGCTTCGTATCCGGCGGGATTATGGGCATAATCGATTAAAGCGTGATGGTGTCCCAAGTCAAACAGGTTCATCCTGCCGGGGGTCTGGGCCACGGAAGGTTTAAAAGTCCGCACCCCTTGGCGAATTAACTCGATATCGATACCCTGCACAAAAGTGGCTAAACAGGCGGCCAAGGCGTTAGCAATCATAAAAGGAGCCATTCCCTGCATAGTCACGGGAATATTGACTGCTTCCTCGATTCTCAGCGTCCATTCTCCCTCTAGAATCGACAGATAGCCATTCTCATAGATGGCGGCCATGCCACCGCGACGGATATGGTCGTGAATAATCGGGTTATCGGGACTCATGGAAAAATAAGCGACTCTTCCCTTGACTTTTTCGGCCATACTAGCGGTCAAGGGGTCATCGGCATTTAAAACCGCGTAACCCTCGGCGCTAACCACCTCGGCCACAACGCTTTTTACCTTCGCCATTTGTTCGATGGTGTCGATATCACCGATACCCAAATGGTCGGCGGCCACATTTAACACCACCCCCACATCGCACTGATTAAAGGCCAAACCCGATCGCAGGATACCACCCCGGGCTGTTTCTAACACAGCCATCTCCACTGTGGGATCCTTCAAAATCATACTGGCACTGTAGGGACCGGTGTTATCGCCCTTTTCTACCAGATAATCATCGATATATACGCCGTCCGTCGTGGTAAATCCGACTACTTTCCCCGTTTGCCGGCAAATATGAGAGATTAAGCGGCTAGTGGTGGTTTTGCCGTTAGTTCCCGTAATTGCCAGAATTGGCACGCGACTGGGAGTCCCGGGGGGGAATAACATATCGATAACTGGAGCGGCGATATTGCGGGGTAAACCGCGACTGGGGGCGACGTGCATTCGAAAACCGGGGGCGGCGTTGACTTCTACGATTACCCCGTCCACTTCTTTCAGGGGTTTGCGGATATCCTCTGTCACCACATCGATCCCGGCAATGTCCAAACCGATTAATTTTGCCACTCTTTGGGCGATCCAGACGTTTTCGGGGTGAATTTCGTCGGTACGATCCACAGCGATGCCGCCGGTGCTTAAATTAGCCGTGGCCCGCAGATAGGCGATCTCTCCGTGGGCTAAAATGCTGGTTAATTCATAGCCCTGTTTCTCTAGCACATTAAGGGCGGTTTTGTCAATAGTTATTTTAGTTAAAACGTTGGCATGACCGTCACCCCGGTTGGGATCTTGATTAGTAATTTCGATTAATTCTTCTATAGTTGAGCGCCCATCACCGACGACGTGAGCGGGGATCCGTTCGGCCACGGCGGCAACTTTGCCATTTATGACTAAAATTCGGTGATCACTGCCTTTATAGTATCTTTCTACGATCACGCTGCGGGTTTTCGAGGCGGCACTGGCTAGATCATAGGCTTCCTCTGCTTCCTGTTGAGTTTTAACATCGATGCTGATGCCCCGGCCGTGGTTGCCATCGAGGGGTTTAATCACGATGGGAAACCCTCCCACTTCCTCGATTGCCGCTGACAACTCATCCAAGTATTGAATCACCGTACCCCGGGGGACTGGAATGCCACCATCCTTGAGGATAGTTTTTGTGCCTTCCTTGTCACAGGCCAACTCAACGGCTAAAATCCCCGAAAAACTGCTTAAAGTGGCTTGAATGCGCTTTTGGTGAACACCATAGCCCAATTGCACCATGGCACGAGCGCTCAGGAGTAACCAGGGGATATTTCTAGCTTGTGCTTCTTTGACGATGGTTTCTGTACTCGGACCGAGGGAGGCATTATTGCATAAATCGCGTAAATCGGCTAAATCTTGGGCCAATTCTTGCTTAGGATAGGTTCCCGTATCGACAATCGATTGACACAAACGCACGGCAGCCCGACCCGCATAACGTCCCGCTTGCTCCTCAACGTACTCAAATACCACGTTATAGACTCCGGGGGTGGAGGTGCCTCTCGTGCGACCAAACCCGACGGGAGTTCCCGCCAATTCCTGCAATTCTAGGGCGATATGTTCAATGATGTGGCCCATATAAGTGCCAGTGCGGACTCGTTCAAAGAAACCACCGCGATAACCGGGGGAGCAGTAATGTTCGACTAAACTGGGAAGAACGTCGATTAATCCCTCGTAAAAGCCGGGGATTTCATTCGATGGCTTCTCTGCGAGCTCTTCGAGATCTAGACGCATAACAATGAGCTTGTCGCGACGAATACTCCAGTAGTTGGGACCGCGCAGGGTTTGGGTTCTGAGAATTTTCATGATGCTGGTGTTCGCTGTTGAGAAGCACAAAGAAGCCGTTGTTTATTGTCTGGTTTTCCGAGATGGGTAAACTGTTCATCGTGAACAGTTTTTCAGGAGTTTTTTTACCCCAATTTAGGGATCACTTGCTGTTTTTTGAGATGATAGCCATCACCGTAGGCAAGAATATGTACCCGCAGATTATGCAGACTCAGGGGTTCGTTTGCGGTGACGTGATGGTGGTTGGTGTGGGACATTTCCCTAGCATCAATTACCGTCACTGTACCGCAGCCGATTACCGTCATCGTGCCATCCCGTTCAAACATAGCGCAGGTATCCTCATCGATGCCAATTCCTAAACGTTCGGGATAACCAGAGATAGCACTCATTAGCCGGGCCATGCGGTTGCGATTGTGGAAGTGTTGATCGACAATGACTTCAGGAATGAGACCTAATCCCATGGCCATATCCACTAGGGCCCGATTAGGTGCTTCCCCGCTGCTGCCCCCAGCAATCATGTGATGACCCATAACGGCGGCCCCGGCGCTAGTTCCAGCTAGGGTTAATTCTCCCTGTTGCACTCTTTGTCTGATTCTTTCCATCAGGGGAGTATCGGAGAGCAAACCGCATAAACGCAGCTGGTCGCCTCCAGTCATAAATACACCTGTACATTCTTCGATGTAGGCCTGGAATTGGGGGTCTTCTCCCTGCACGCGATCGCGAATATCGATAACTTTGACGTATTTTGCCCCCATTTCCTCGAAAATCTTCTGATAGCGATCACCGATTAAAACTGGTTCTCTGGAAGCGGAGGGAACAATAGCGATCACTGCTTCGCTACCCCCAGCGCGATTCCAAAAGGTATGCAGTATCTCTTTACCGTGGACTTTATCCTCGGCACCTCCAATGACTAAAATCGCCGTTTTGAGAGATACGGGGGTAGGATTTTGGTGGTGTTGGGTTTCTAGCTCGATGATCATGTCACTGAACGAATAGACATTTTTAGGGATGGAAGGTTTTTCGGGAAGATGTACAGGTATCTTGATGTTATTTTCCCTGAACGGTTGACGGAAAAAAATGCGGTTTAGGAATATTTTTCGGGACATCAAGCAATAGTAGAGGCGATTTTAGCAATTTTCTTCGATCCACTGGCAATGACGGACTGTTAGTTAACTTTAAGTCTAGGCTAGACTTCGATCACTCAAGCTAGAGCCAGAAAAACCCCTAGACAGTACAGCATAGTCTATCATGTTATTGAGATAGACTAGCGCAAAATTAGCAAGATTTTAACCGATCGAACCGTGACACAATGATACATTAAACACTATCCCAGTCTAGGCCTTAATTTTCCCGTGCAGTTTGACATTATTACTCTCTTTCCCGATTTTTTTACTTCACCGCTGCAGTCGGGGTTGTTGGCAAAAGCTCTCGAACGCGACATCGCTAGGGTAAATTTGGTCAATCTCCGGGATTTTGCCCACGATAAACACCGTCGCGTCGATGATGAACCCTACGGTGGTGGTGTGGGAATGTTATTAAAACCAGAGCCAATTTTTGAGGCGATCGAGTCTTTAGAAATTTTACCACCCCGGGAGATCGTGCTGATGACTCCCCAGGGGGAACCTCTCAATCAAGCTTTACTGAAAACTTGGGCCAGTAGTTATCAGCAGTTAATTCTCATCTGCGGGCATTATGAGGGGGTAGATGAGCGGGTTTGTGAGCATTTGGTGACTAGAGAGGTATCTTTAGGGGATTTTGTCCTAACTTGTGGGGAAATCCCGGCTTTAGCGATTATTAACGGGGTGACGAGGTTGTTACCTGGGACGGTAGGTAAGGCAGAATCGTTGAAATTGGAGAGTTTTGAGGCAGGTTTATTGGATTATCCCCAATATACCCGGCCGCCGGTCTTTCGCGGTTGGCAAGTGCCGCCGGTTTTGCGATCGGGTAATCATCAGGATATCGCTGATTGGCGCTATCAACAACAACTCGATCGTACTAAGGAACGTCGTCCAGATCTCTGGCAAAAATGGCTAGAGGAACAGGATTAATCGCCAAAAATGCTCCCGTGGGCATGATGAATTATGAATGATAAATTATGAATATAGCGTTTCCCAAGCTAGTGAGGTACACCTATTTTTCTTCCCTTTTACCTCTTGCCTAAAACCCATAACTCTTGTACCTCAGCAGACTGAAAACCGCTATATATAGTTTTCCCGACTGTCTCAAGAAACCCGTTTTCTTGTAATAAATATTAATTTCTGTTACAGGGGTATTGAAAGATTGGGGATTGTTGGGCTAAAACTGTTAGCAATAAACCTCTGCTGTTAATGTCATGACTTCCTCTCTTTTGCCGATTCTTCCTGTTGTTGACGATGTTTTGTTTAATTTCGCTCAATCTGATGACTTTTGGGCAAATTTAGCCATCGCTTTTGGCACAAGTTATGATGTGGTTAAAGCGACGCAATTACGACAGCAGTGGAAAAGCCGAAATTTTAGTCAAATTCCCCCAATTGAGGTACTCAGTGATGAAGTTTTGGGGACGGCAAATGGTGCATATTCCAGCAGTACCAATAAGATTTATCTATCAGCATCTTTTTTAAATACGGCCTCGTCAGCAGCGATAGTTAATGTAATTTTAGAAGAGATTGGGCATTATGTGGATGCTCAAATTAATCCGGTGGATAGCGCGGGAGATGAGGGGGCAATTTTTGCGGAGTTGGTGCAGGTAAATAGTCTGGATGTGGCAACCTTAGACGCTTTACGAGCAGAGAATGACCAGACAACTATTATAGTAAATGGGGAAAGTATTCAAGTAGAACAGGCGAATTTCACGGGAACTAATGGGAATGATAATATTATCGGAACATCTGGGGATGACACTATTAATCCTTTACGAGGACAAGATAACGTCAATGGTGGGGATGGAAATGACCTATTAATTGTCAACTACTCCAGTAACACCTACGCAGGGACAACCACCTTTCCCGCAGGAATAAGTAGCAGTATTTTTGAGAGTGGTGGTGCTTGGAATGGTTCTTTTAGTGCCTAT
>NZ_JADBTR010000160.1:0-15066 GCF_020246065.1 Microcystis sp. M144S2 | reverse complement strand
TGGCTGAACAAATCTAAAAACCTTGTTGGATAAGACTTTTAGACTTTTTTGATCTCAAAAAGTGCCAGACGGGAGTCATCGGGGCGAAAATTCTGGGACTTTTTCCCTGAGAATTGGGTAATTGACCGTCTGAAAATGGGTAAAACCCCACACCCCACACCCCACACCCGTTCGGACCTCGGCGTGAGCTCGGTCGAACGCTGAGCTCACGGCCGAAGCCCACACCCCACACCCTGCCCCCACGAAAAACTTTTTGCCGCAGACCCTATTTAAACCCCCCCAAGCTCGATCGCCAGCGATCACTAAAAGACCACTTCGGTAATCACACCCTCAATCGCTCCGAAGCGAGAGCGAGAACCTAAGACAATTCGATACAATATTGTCAACAAGCATTAAGCGATTTAAACTATCGATCGAAGGTAAAAGTCCCGAAGTTATCGAAATCTAGGGGGAGACAAAAACAAGCATGGGTAGAGTAGTAGGCATTGATCTAGGGACAACTAACTCCGTCGTCGCCGTGATGGAAGGCGGAAAGCCAGTGGTCATCGCCAACTCGGAGGGCATGAGAACCACTCCTTCTGTGGTCGGTTTTAATAAAGATGGCGAGTTAGTCGTCGGTCAAATGGCCCGGCGACAGGGGGTACTTAATCCCCAAAACACCTACTATGCAATCAAACGCTACATAGGTCGTCGCTACTCGGAATTAAACCCCGAATCGAAGCGCGTCCCCTACACCATCCGCCGGGATGAGATGGGCAATATCAAAATTAAATGCCCCCGTCTGCAAAAAGAATTCGCCCCCGAAGAAATTTCCGCCCTAGTTTTACGGCGATTGGCCGAAGAAGCCAGCCGTTATCTAGGGGAAGAAGTCACCGGGGCCGTCATCACCGTCCCCGCCTATTTTAATGACTCCCAACGTCAAGCCACCCGGGATGCGGGCCGAATTGCGGGGTTAGAAGTGATGAGGATTCTCAACGAACCCACCGCCGCTGCCCTTGCCTACGGTCTCGATGAACAGGAAAGCAAGAAAATCCTCGTTTTTGACCTGGGGGGCGGTACTTTTGATGTTTCTATCCTGGAAGTGGGTGACGGCGTTTTTGAGGTGAAAGCCACCAGTGGCGACACCCAATTAGGCGGTAATGATTTCGATAAAAGAATCGTCGATTGGTTAGCCAATCAATTTTTGGAACAGGAAGGCGTGGAGCTGCGCCAAGACCGGCAAGCACTACAAAGACTCACAGAAGCGGCAGAAAAAGCCAAAATTGAACTATCTGGGGTCAGCGTCACCGATATTAATCTACCCTTTATCATCGCCACGGAAGACGGCCCCAAACACATCGAAACTCGTCTGAGTCGGGCCCAATTTGAGGAATTATGCGGCGATTTAATCAGTCGTCTCCGTCGTCCTCTCAAACGCGCCCTGTCTGATGCCGGTTTGTCCCCCGTCCAATTAGACGAAGTGGTACTGGTGGGCGGCGGCACGCGGATGCCGGTGGTGAAGGATTTAGTGCGGAGTTTTATCGATAGGGAACCCAATCAAAATGTTAACCCTGATGAGGTTGTAGCGGTCGGGGCGGCTATTCAAGCGGGAATTTTGGGCGGCGAGGTCAAAGACGTGCTGCTCCTCGATGTGACCCCTTTATCCTTGGGTTTAGAAACCATCGGCGGTGTGATGAAAAAGTTAATCCCCCGCAATACCACTATTCCCGTCCGCAGATCTGACCTTTTTTCCACTTCCGAAAATAATCAAACTGTGGTGGAAATTCACGTTTTGCAGGGGGAAAGGGAAATGGCCAGCGATAATAAATCCCTGGGACGTTTTAAATTAACCGGTATCCCCCCCGCACCCCGGGGTATTCCGCAAGTGCAGGTGTCCCTCGATATCGATGCTAACGGCATTCTACAAGTCACCGCTAGGGATAAAATGACCGGACGGGAGCAAAGTGTCACCATTCAAGGCGCTTCTACCCTCAGCGAAGGGGAAATTAACCGCATGATCGGCGATGCTGCCCGATTTGCGGAAGAAGATCGTACCCGTCGCGAAAAGGTGGATAAACGCAATCGCGCCCGCTCTCTGGTGGATCAAGCTCAACGACGCTTAAAAGATGTTACTCTCGATTTTGGTAATGAGTTCACCCGTTCCTATCGTCGTCAAATTGAGTCTTTGAGTACGGAAATTATCGACGCTTTGGAGAAAAATGATGACCGTCGCATCGATCGCGCCCAGGCGGATCTACAGGATGTTATCTATGAACTAAATCGCGAGGTACGCCTACAATACGACGAGGAAGACGAGGGCTTTTTTAGCGCTATTCGCAAGACTTTTACCGGGGATAAGGAAGATGATCTTCCCTCCGAACCGCGTCGCGATCGTTATCGTCAGGATTATCGTCCCACTACACCGGGTTATCAGAGTGATTATCGACCGAATTATTCAGCTAATCAAGATAGTTATCGCCCCCGCAATCAGGACAATTACTACAATAGCCGCGATAGCGATTGGCAAAGTCCCCCCCCTTCGGAGGAAAAAAGTTATAACAATAGTAAAAGTAACCGCAGCAGCGGCAATCGTTCCCGCAATATTCCCCCCCAAAATAACTGGGATGATGACGATGATGATTGGTTTTAATCAGTAAACAGTGATCAGTAATCAGTGAAAAGACAGTGGGAAACTACTATTTAATACTGCTCGCTTAATACATACTGCTCACTTAAAACTCAAATCTGATAACTGATAACCGATAACTGATAACTGATAACTGAATATATGCCACAATTAGTTAATTATTATGATGTTTTAGGAGTATCTCGCACGGCTACTGGTGACGAGATAAAAAAGGCTTTTCGACGACTGGCGCGTCAATATCATCCCGATGTTAATCCGGGGGATAAATCGGCAGAAGAAAAGTTTAAAGATATTAATGAAGCTTATGATGTTCTCTCCGATGAAGAAAAACGGGTTGAGTATAATCGTTCCTTGACGGGGATTAAGCGCCGTGGGATACGTCCGGGGGAAAAAGCCAATAGTAACGGTAATGGAAAAATCCCCCGTACAGAACAGGATCTATGGAAGTTTAAAGATTTTAATAACCTTAATACTAAGCGTGCTAAAATTGCCTCCTCTCCCCGTTTAACTCGTCGAGATGTGGAAGCAAAATTAACTTTACCTTTAGAGAAAGCCTATCAAGGTGGCAGACAAAGAATTCGTCTGGAAGATGGTAGATCAATAGAGGTTGATATGCCGGCAGCCATGATCGATGGGCAGAAAATTCGTCTCAAAGGTCAGGGTATTGAAGGGGGTGATTTATATTTAAAAATAACTATCGCTAGGCATCCTTTTTTTAGGATTCAAGGTTCTGATCTTGTCTGTCAAGTACCGATTACTCCCAGCGAGGCAATTGTGGGCGGTTTTGTGGAAATTCCTACCATTGACGGTTTAGTTAAAATGATGATTCCTAAGGGGTTAAAAAGTGGTCAAAGATTACGTTTGGCTAACAAAGGTTATCCCACTTCCCAAGGAGAAAGGGGCGATCAATTAGTGGAAATTCTCTTAGTTAATCCTCCCAATCCTAGCCCTGAAGAATTAGAACTTTATCAAAAAATACGGGCGATCGAAACTTTTAATCCTCGTCAAGGTTTATAAAGATTATGCTAGGTGGGTTACGGCAAATTTGAAATTTTTTGTCAAAAACATAACTTGTTCTTGCCTAACCCACCCTACACCTAACCCTTAATTCCTGTCTTTTTATGATAAATATAATTGATACAATTAAACCATTTTATCCCCTAGCTTTCAAGGCTATTCGGGGCAATTTAGAGGGAACACAAAAACAATTATTAAATACTCTGCAAAAAATCGATCAATCGCGGGGGGGATTTTGGGGACAATGGCTAATCTCACAATTATCAGAATCCCTCAGTTTTAGCGATTCTCGCCTATCGCAAAGTCTCTGGGGGTTAAATTTCTCCAATCCCGTCGGATTGGCGGCAGGATTCGATAAAGACGGTTTAGGGGCAGGACTTTGGCATAATTTCGGCTTTGGTTTTGCCGAGGTGGGTGCTGTCACCCTAGAAGGGCAACCGGGCAACCCAAAACCGAGATTATTTCGTTTACCGGAAGATTTGGCGGGATTAAACCGTATGGGGGCAAATAACCTCGGTGCGCCGGTTCTAGCGGCAACTCTCCAGCAATCTTGGCAACGACAACCCCGACAGATTCCCATCGGTATTAACCTCTGTAAATCGAAAAATACGCCCCTAGAAAAGGCTCCAGAGGACTATTTAGGCAGTTTTCGCTATTTATTCCCCCATGCTGATTATTTTGTCGTTAATGTTAGTTCTCCCAATACTCCCGGTTTGCGTTCCCTGCAAAGTGGGGAACAACTCGATAAAATCCTCGACATTTTACAAACAGAAAATCAAGGCAGAAAACCCCTATTAGTGAAAATTTCTCCCGATTTAGAATGGGAAGATATCAGAACAATTATCGAGTTAGCTTTCTCCTATCAATTAGCCGGAATTGTCGCTACTAATACCACCACTAAACGCACGGGATTAAAAACCACAATTCTGCCTGAAACTGGTAAACCAATCACTGAAGAAGCAGGGGGAATTAGTGGGCAACCTTTGCGGGAACGTTCCACAGAAGTGATCCGTTTTATCTATCAGCAAACCCAAGGCAATTTACCAATAATTGGAGTGGGAGGCATTTTTTCTCTCGATGATGCTTGGGAAAAAATTACCGCCGGTGCGAGTTTATTACAGATTTATACCGGTTGGTTATACCGAGGACCCTGGCTAGTATCAAATATTTTACAAGGATTAACAGAAAAATTAGAGGCTAATGGGTTGACTAATATTAATCAATCGGTGGGTTGGCAAGCTAACCAAGAATGAGCCAATTTTCTCCGGTAATTAGCAATAATTTCGGAAAAATTAGCTGAAATGTTGTCTGTCACCTTTGGGGATAAGATAAGATAATTAGGATAACTACAATAGGACTAATCTAGAGACTACAACCGCAGACAAATCGATCACCAAGTATGGAACTTTTTAACCAAACCACAATTCTATGTCAAAAAAATCATTTTTACCCGGTTGTTTAGTCGTCCTAGGACTAACAGCAGTAACCGCAGGAGGTGTCTATCTTTATCTACGAGGACAACTTCCTTGGCAAAGATTCACCCCCTTGCAATCGGCAAAAGTTATCCCAGAAACTGCCTTTGCTAGTAGTTTTGTCTCCACGGATGCAAAAGCTTGGTCAGTGTTAGCTAAATATGGTACACCAGAATCACGAACTGCGGTTAGTCAAGGACTAGAAGAGTTACAAAAAAATATCTTCACCGATAAGATTGATTATCAACGGGATATCGAACCTTGGATCGGTAGTATTAGCTTTGCTTTCCTTCCCGCAACTACCCCCGGACAATCGGAATTATTAACGGTTATCGGCATCAAAGATAAAATTAAAGCGTCGGAATTCCAGAAAAAACTACGACAAGAAGTTAATCGCAAAACTAGCACCAGTGACTACAAAGGTATTACAATTACTGCTATAGATTGGCAGGATAACACCACTATTTATACTGCTGTTACTGGCGATTTTTTGTTGATATCCTACGATAAAAAGGTGTTAGAAGCGGCGATCGATACCTATCAAGGACAGCCATCTTTTAGCAGTAAACCGGAAGTGAGAAAACTGCTTTCCCAATCCCTCAACCTACCCAATACCCTAGCGACAATTTATATCGATGATTATGCCGCAATCTTGGGACCAGATGCCAATTTATCTCCCCAAAGTCGGCAAGAATTAGCAAAAATTCAGGATATTGTCGCAGGAGTGGGTGTCACCGATACGGGATTACAGTTACAAATGGTGGCTAAACTTGCCCCTGAAACTATTTCTACCCTACCTTCCCCTAGCAAAAATAAAGTTTTAAATTATTTACCCGGAGATACCATCGCACTCTGGAGCGGTAATAATCTTAAACAGGGATGGGAAGAAGCAGAAAAACAGTCCCAAACTAACCCAGAATTACAAGTTTATCTGCGTCAGATCCGTGAGAATTTTCAGATGGCAACCCTTGACGCAGATAAAGAAGTTTTTAACTGGATGGATCGAGAATTTGCCTTCGGAATTATCCCCAACCAGCAAGCAGTGGGAGGGTTAGGTTTTGGGGGAATGATGATCTGGCAAACCGGCGATCATAAAGCGGCAAAAATTACCCTCGATAAGTTAAATGAATTGGTGAAAACTGTTCCCTTTATCACCATAAAAAACAGTCAAATTTCTGGCCAAGATGTGACTGAATGGAAAGCGGAAGAACAAGCTATTTTAACCTATGCTTGGCCTAATAATGATACCCTAAAAATGACCGTCGGAATTCCCTATCAACCGCAACCGAATCAACCGATTAGCAAAAGTGAGAATTTCCAAGCATCGATCGCAAATTTGCCTAAAAATAATCTCGGTTATTTCTTCATCGATGTGGAGCAAATTATCGCTAAAGCAGGGGGAATTAATAATCTTCCTGCCGGGGAATTAACCCCGGAAACAAAGGCCTTTTTAGAATCGGTACGCGGCATCGGAATTACTGCCACTATGCCTGATAAAACCACCAGTAAAATTGATGTTTTATTTTCCCTGAAACAAACTCCCTAAAAAGTAACCAACTAAATAAAGCGATCCACAGAGAATTATCTGACTATCGACAGATTCTTGGATGGCTTTTTTTAGTCCTAAAAATACATCGGAACAAGTCTCTAGGTGAGATAATTCTGGACAAATTGAAGCCGCTAATTCCGCTAAGGTTTCAGGATTAGCACTGCTATGATCAGGAACAGGAACTAAATATAAACTATCGCCTTTTCTTAATAAAGCTTGGAATATTTCCCGATGATCTTTAGTCGATAAAATACCCATCACCCAGATAATTTTTGGAGCCTTTAAACTATCTACATACTGCCTTAAACCAATAGCAGCAGCGGGATTATGAGCGCCATCTATTAAAATTTCTCGCTGACACCAATTAACGGTTTGTAAACGTCCTAACCAGCGAGTTTTTGCCATTCCTTCCTGCACGACTTCATCGCTAATTTGCCAACCTTGCTGACGTAAAATATTAACAACAGCGATCGCTATAGCCGAATTAGTTAATTGAAAATCTCCCGCTAAGGATAAAGGGTATTCTAACCCTTGATATTTGGCCCGATTATCGGCAATTTTTTCGGCAGCTTCTACCCATACCGTCGGACAATGTAACAGCTTGATTCTCTCCCTAACTACTCCCTGCGCTGATTCCGGTAATTGTCCGATAACTGCGGGACAATTCGCTTTTAATATCCCCGCTTTTTCGCCAGCAATATCGGCAACCGTCGGACCTAAATTTTGCCAATGTTCCCGACTAATAGAAGTGATGACAGTAACTAAAGGTTGAGCGCAAACATTAGTCGCATCTAATCTTCCTCCTAAACCCACTTCCATTACGGCAATATCCACCTTTTCCTGAGCAAAATACAGCCAAGCAGCGGCAGTAATTACCTCAAATTGAGTAGGACTTTCCTGCTGGGGATCGATAAGCGATTGTAGATCTTTAAGCAGGTTTTCTAAAGTCGCGGTTTCAATATTTTCGCCATTAATAGAGATTCTTTCTGTCCAATCAATTAAATGGGGAGAAATATAACGTCCGACTTTGTAACCGGCGGTGCTGAGAATAGAGGATAGATAGGCACAAACTGAACCTTTGCCATTAGTTCCCGTGACATGAATAATCGGAATTTTATCTTGGGGATTGCCTAAAATCTCCAGCAGATTTTTTATTCTTTCTAAACCGAGATTGACACCAAAACGCTGAAAAGATTGCAGTAAAGAATCGATAGTCATGGTTAGCAAACTATAAATAAAGGAATCCGGCTAGGATCGATACTCCTACCGGCACTGATGACCCTTTCTCTGGGTGATAATGTCTAAAGTTTGACTAAAATGCTCGGTTCTTTTTGGATCGGTAAAACATCAAGAGAGTCAATATTAGCGCAGTATTTTAAATCTTCTTGACAGTGGAGACGCAAGAGGCGCTGACCGTGACTACAACTGTGGAACATTCCTAAAAGATCATTTTGCCATTGACGATAAAGAGCGATCGAGGCGATAACCTCATCATTACCGATCGCCATTTGCCCCGATTGTTCTTGTAGCGCATCGGCGATCGCTCCAGCACAGGCCGTATCTTCCAAAGAATAACCCCCTTCCCAACCAGAGCCAACAATCCAGACGGTTTCGGGCTGCCTATCCAATAAGTAATTAACGGCAGCTTGCCGATTGATCATGGCCGCAGTGATCACGATCGGGGATTCTTCCACTCTTTGCAGAGCGCGGGTGCCGTTAGTGGTGCTGATAAACAGACGACGACCTTTCATTAAATCAGGGGTACAATCGAGGGGAGAATTGCCCAGATCGCAGCCTTCCACTTTCGCTCCGCCTCTTTCTCCTGCCCGGAGACGTTTTTCTGGTTGCCAGGTATCGCTCACCTGCATCAGGGTTTTCAGATCGCTGAAGGTTTGCACTGCTTCTGCACCGGCATTGAGGGCAGTGGCGATCGTGGTTGTCGCTCTTAAAACATCGATAACGACGGCGCAATCGGGTAGAGTATGGACGGGGGTAAGTTCGGGAGTATGATAAATGAAAACCTGCACGATTTATACCAAGTAAAAAGTAAAAGGGGAAATAAGCTCAACATACCGCCGCTCGGCGTTGCGCTGGCAGAAGAAAGACAAGGCCGATTTTATCACGATGGATGTCAGCTAGTTAAGCTGTTCTTAATTCAAATTGCTGGTGGAGATCAGGCAAGGGGGGGGCTAATCTAAGAATAAGCGGTTTAAATACGTCTTAGCTTAGGGACTTGCGCTTTGATAATGTACCTTTTGGGCGAACGCAGTTCGCCCCTACATTGTGGACAAAATCCGTTACTGTAGGGGCGCAAAGCTTGCGCCCTCCGATCGATTGGGATATTATTCTCACGCAAGTCCCTTATTACTTGAAATGCCCACGCGGATCACAAAATTGGCCAATTGTCAATAGGGTTTGAGATGCTCTCACCCTGTCGCTCGTCATGACTAAATGTTATAATTAACAATTATTATGCCTGCTAACTTCAAGATTCATGTCTGCTAAAGATCGTTTTCATGGTGCAGTGAGAAAAGGATTAGAAAAAGAGGGTTGGCTCATTACGGATGACCCTTTAAGGATTGAAGTGGGTGATGTAGAAATGTATGTCGATTTAGGAGCAGAGCAACTGATAGCCGCAGAAAAAGACAATGAAAAGATAGCCGTTGAAATTAAAAGTTTTATCGGTAAATCTAGCATTTCAGAATTTCATACTGCCATTGGACAATTCTTTAATTATCGTGTTGCTTTAGAAGAAAAAGAACCTAAAAGACAGTTATATTTAGCTGTTCCCTTAGATATTTATTATAGTTTTTTTGAATTGCGATTTATTCAAACTGTCGTTAAACGATTTCAAATTTACCTGATTATTTATGATCCGATTGGGGAGGTAATTGTCGAATGGAAAAATTAGAACAATATCGTCACTATGTCAAGCAAGTCATTACTGAATATTCTCAGATAGGTTCATCTAAAGATCCGATTGAACAACAATTGATTTTTGATACAGTTGGCGATCACTATCAATTGATGTATGTTGGCTGGAAAAATAGACGAAGATATCATGGTTGTGTTTTGCATCTCGATATTAAAAAGGGTAAAATCTGGATACAACATGATGGCACTGAGGTAGGAATTGCCAATGAATTAGTTAATTTAGGTGTTCCTAAAGAAGATATTGTTTTAGCCTTTCATGAACCCCTAGTCAGAGAATATACAGGGTTTGCGGTGGGTTAATCAAAGAGGGCGAATGCAATTCGCCCCTACAATAATATTATTGCGCCAATGGTAGGGGCGCACCGTGGTCAGTGAGTTTATCGAACTGCGTGCGCCCAAAATGTCCTATAGATATTTCGACAAAATTGAGATGCACCCAAATTATCCCTATTCTTCTTCCTTCCACACAAAAACCAGAAGAGCCAATTCGCCTAACCTAATCATAAGGTTAAGCGACAAACAGGATCAGCAAGAGACTTCGATTTTTTTACCTTTCTGTATTTTTTTGTTAACAAAACTTAACAATTATCGGCAAAATTTTGCTTGCTTTTGTCGGCAGATTTTGGGATAATATTTTTAAAAGATTTTATTCATAATGGAAATCTTTGCGTCTGAAAAAATTTTGCACAGATTTCCATTATAAGAAAAGCATAGCGCAAGTCGCCGGCAAAGTCAAGTCCTTTCCCATTAATTATGGGTTGGCTGAAAAAGTAGGGGCGATCGCTGGTTAAGATACAAGGTTTTTGAGCCACCAGCTTGAAAATCTTGCAGCTGCTTGGTCAAACAGGCCGCCAAACCCCTTATCTCGTCTATATTTCACATTTATTCAGCCAACCCCACCTAAATCTCTGCTGAAGGTGGAGATCAAAGGCTGTTTTAAACTAATACTTTACTGCGATCGTTAGAATTATCCCCAAAAATTGCCCCTCGTCGAATCAAATCCTGTTTTTGTTCGGGGGTGATCCCCGTTGCATCGATGAAGATAGCGTTTTCAACTTTCGCCCCACTCAGGATAGCCTCACTCAGGTTAGCCTCACTCAGGAAAGCCCCTCTCAGGTCAGCCTCAATCAGGTTAGCCCCCCACAGGTCAGCCCCACTCAGGTTAGCTCCTCTCAGGTTAGCCCCACTCAGGTCAGCCTCACTCAGATTAGCCCCACTCAGGTCAGCCTCACTGAGGTTAGCCCCACTCAGGTTAGCCCCCCACAGGTAAGCCCAACTCAGCTTAGCCGTCCACAGGATAGCGTTACTCAGGTTAGCCCCTCTCAGGTTAGCCTGAATCAGGTTAGCCCCTCTCAGGTTAGCCCAACTCAGATCAGCCTCACTCAGGTTAGCCCCTCTCAGAATAGCCTCACTCAGGTCAGCCTCACTTAGGTCAGCCTCACTCAGGTCAGCCTCACTCAGATTAGCCCCACTCAGGTCAGCCCCCCACAGGTGAGCCCAACTCAGTTTAGCCGTCCACAGGATAGCCTCACTCAGGTCAGCCTCACTCAGAATAGCCTCACTCAGGTTAGCCCCACTCAGGTCAGCCTCACTCAGGTTAGCCCCACTCAGGTCAGCCTCAATCAGGATAGCCCCACTTAAATCAACAAATCGTAGAGTTGTCTCATCGATTGTTCCCTCTCGAATTGCCTTAATTAATTCGGCTTTTTCAATAACTTTTGCATCTGTAGTGAACTTTGCTTTTTTGACGATAATTTCGGGTATATCGTCTGATTTAAGTTTATTGAGAAGGGCTTGCAATTCCCCCGATTGATGTAAATCTGCTAGGCGCTGGAGTCCATCTTCTGAACCTTCTAAAAATAGCCGAATACTGCCTTTAAGTTTCATAATAGGCTTGATCGTGTTGTCTCTGGCGATTTTTTGAATAAGGTTGTTAATCTTATCAATTTTCTCTGGTGTCAGGTCGTCTATCCCTACCTCAATAACTAATTCAAAAACTTTATCTGATTGCTGAGTTTGAGGTTGATTGTTATGATCAAATGTCTGAGAATTATCTCTATACCTTGCCAAAGCAGTAATAAGATTACTCTTTTCAATCTTTTCACCTGTTTGCTCTGACAAGATTTTAAATAAACTAGAAGCCGCATTCTTGATTGACTGTTCTTCTTGCCTAATTTCTTTCGCTAGATCACGATATGTTTTATCATCAAAAATACCTTTTAATATTTTTGTTTCCACGTCCGTTAATCCCTTGTTTGTATGCTTTTTTTTCAGATCATTAACCAGCATTTCTAATTCAGTCCATGAAAGGGTTTTAATTTCAGTCATTTTTAGTTCATTTATCATCATTTTTTAAGGGTAACAGGACTTAAGATTACTTTTCAGTACCCTGTCAGGTTACTTGAGAGTACCTAAAAAAAGTACCATTTTCATGACTTTCGAGTAACGACAAATAATCAGAATTTTTTTAATCTAGAGATAGTTCACCCCCTAAGTAAAAGGATTGATGATTATGTATAAATATTGGTTAAAGTACAGAGAAGACCTTGTTAGTCTTGCCAAAATTATCAGCACCATATTTGCGATCGCATCATTTTTAGGCTTCTCTTTTCCAGAGAAATTTCAACCCACTCCCTGCCAACCGACGGCAATTGTTGAAACCACGGAAGTTAGCACTAACAATTAGTCAAAGCGCAAAACTCGCCTAACCTAATCATAGCTTAGGCGACAAACAGGATCAGCAAGAGATTTCGATTTTTTTACCTTGCTGATCTCTGTATTTTTTTGTTAACAAAACTTAACAATTATCGGCAAAATTTCGCTTGCTTTTCTCGGCAGATTTTGCGATAATATTTTTAAAGGATTTTATTCATAATAGAAATCTTTGCGCCTAAAAAAATTTGCACAGATTTCCATTATAAGAAAAGCATAGCGCAAGTCGCCGGCAAAGTCAAGTCCTTTCCCATTAATTATGGGTGGGAATTTCCCGGAATCAAAAAAGGGGGTTAGTGGGGAGTCAGACCAAATATAGGTTACACTTCAACTTTAAATGAGAAACGCTGTCATTCTTTGTAGGGAATATGACTAGACAAACCGCTAATCTCGGACAAACAGGAATTGCCGTCAGTGCTTTGGGAATCGGGACTTGGGCATGGGGAGATAAACTATTCTGGAACTATGGCAAGGAATACGGAGCTAGTCAGGTAGAGGAGGCCTTTAAAGCGGCAGTAGAGGCAGGAATCACCTTTTTTGACACTGCCGAAGTCTATGGACTGGGGGAATCGGAACGACTCTTAGGAAAATTTACGCAAGAGACTGATATTCCCATCGATATTGCCAGCAAATTTGCCCCCGTACCGTGGCGATTGGGGGCGAATGCGGTTCATAATGCCATTACCGAGAGCTTAAACCGTCTAAAAACCGATAAAATTGCCCTTTACCAAGTACATTGGCCCTTCACCTTCCTAATTAGCCAAGAAACCCTAATGAATGCCCTAGGGGAAGAAGTAAAAAGCGGCCGGATTGGTTCCGTGGGTGTAAGTAATTATTCCGCCGAGCAAATGCGTCAAGCAAGCCAGATTTTGGCGAAAAAAGAGGTTCCCTTAGCGGTCAATCAGGTGCAGTATTCGCTTTTGTATCGCAAAATAGAAACTAAGGGAATTTTGGCCACGGCCAAGGAATTAGGTGTCACCATCCTCGCCTACAGCCCCCTCGCTCAAGGACTACTGACGGGTAAATATAGCCCAGAAAGCCAGAATTTGCCCGATGGAGCCAGAAAAGTTGACTCGCGGTTCAAAAAAGAAGGTTTGGAGAAAATAGCCCCAATTTTAAGGGTACTGCAAGAATTGGGCGCAAAATACCAAAAAACCCCCGCACAAGTCGCCCTCAATTGGTTAATCGCCCAAGGGGATGTGATTCCCATTCCGGGGGCAAAAACTGCGGCCCAAGCGATCGAAAATGCCGGGGCCTTAGGATGGAGTTTAGAAGCGCAAGAGGTGACGCAATTAGAACAGATGAGCCGGCCTTGGCTGTAAAAATCAAAACTTTTGATTTTTGATCACCATTCTGGAAAAAGTTTCTAACTTTTTGGTGATCAAGATTAAAACAGGCTACAATCTTTGCATACTGCTGTACTACTTAAGAAAACTGGGGAGAAAATTAATGGCGACAATGACAAGTAATCCCGATCGAGATAAGGCCTTAGGTTTAGTCTTAAATCAAATCGAGCGCAACTTTGGCAAAGGTTCGATCATGCGTTTAGGAGACGCCACCCGGATGCGGGTGGAAACCGTGCCTAGTGGTGCTTTAACCCTAGATATGGCTTTGGGTGGCGGTTTACCGAAAGGCCGCATCGTCGAAATTTACGGGCCGGAAAGTTCTGGAAAAACCACCTTAGCCCTCCATGCGATCGCAGAAGTGCAGAAAGCTGGGGGAGTGGCGGCCTTTGTCGATGCGGAACACGCTTTAGATCCCACCTATTCGGAAGATTTAGGGGTAGATATCAATAATTTACTGGTGGCACAACCGGATACGGGGGAGGCTGCCTTAGAAATAGTTGACCAGTTAGTGCGTTCTTCGGCCGTGGATATCGTTGTCATCGACTCGGTGGCCGCTTTAGTGCCGCGGGCGGAAATTGAGGGGGAAATGGGGGATAATCAGGTGGGTTTGCAGGCCCGTTTGATGAGTAAAGCCCTGCGAAAAATTGCTGGTAATATTGGTAAATCGGGTTGTGTGGTGATTTTCCTCAACCAACTGCGGCAAAAAATCGGTGTCACCTACGGCAATCCTGAAGTCACCACTGGGGGAACGGCCTTAAAATTTTATGCCTCGGTACGTTTAGATATCCGTCGCATTCAAACTTTGAAAAAAGGCACGGAAGGAGAATACGGAATTCGGGCTAAAGTTAAGGTGGCTAAAAATAAAGTCGCGCCTCCTTTCCGGATTGCTGAATTTGATATTATCTTCGGTAAAGGCATTTCCCAGGTGGGTTGTATGCTCGATATCGCCGAACAAACTAACGTGGTTACTCGTAAAGGGGCATGGTATAGCTATAATGGCGAAAATATTGCCCAGGGTCGCGATAATGCCGTTAAATATCTCGAAGAAAGGCCAGAAGTAGCGGCAGAAATTGAGAAGTTATTGCGGGATAAATTAGACATGGGTTCGGTTCCTTTACCCACGGAACCGGCCGATGAGGACGAGGAGGACGATCTGGAACCAGAAATCTAAAAGAAGAGGGTTTTAGGTCTTGGTTATCCCCCAGTTTTGGGGGATTTTTTTGGACTAGATCATGGTAATTCTATAGTGCTACTCCTTAGGTTTAGAATCTGACAGGGGGACAAGAAGGCTGAAATCCATATATCGTAAGCTTTTCATGGTTTTAGCTCGAAAAAGTTTGCCGCACCATCTCTCACTTATTAATAATAATTCCTAGTAAGCTCGCTCCTATCCCTAGTTCTTTCGTTAGC